>CAZCAL010000058.1:11930-15806 GCA_964496625.1 uncultured Verrucomicrobiaceae bacterium
GTCACTGCGACCCATACTGTCACGCTCACGGATCTCCAATCCGGTACCACTTACTACTACGCCGTCGGCAGCGCCCGCACCCGACTGGCAAAAGGTTCGTTTACCACCACAGGCAAGGGGGCTGCTGGTTCCAAAACCTCTGCGGTTGAGGCAAAACCGAAGCCAGAAGCACCCGCCAAACCCGCTCCTTTGCCGGACAAAGCCCCGCCGACACGGCTAACCTGGGGTTATCTTCCCAGCCTCCAGGATCACTATGACCGCCATGGCCGCGATTTCAAAAGCACCAGCCCCGACGATTACGCGGCCAAAGCATGGCTCTTTCTCCAGCGCGCCAAGGCCGAGGGCCTCTCGATGAAGCTGGATGACGATGGCACCGTGCGCGTCTGGGATGGCGCTACCCGCTCATTCGCCGCCTTCAACCGCAACGGCACCACCAAGACCTACTTCCGGCCGAATAACCCGCTCTACTGGACGGTCCAGCCTGGTCGCAAGATCCAGCCTGCGGAGCTGCCCTTCAAATAAGACTCTCTTTTCCATTCCCATGAAATCCGCCAAACACATTTGCCCGATCTGCACCTACCCCAAGCTCCAGGAGGCACCCCGCAGCACGTCCGGCAGCGCATCCTTTGAGATCTGCCCGTCCTGCGGCTTCCAATTCGGTGTCAGCGATGACGATGACGACATCTCCTACGATGAGTGGCGTGATCAGTGGGTGGCTGAAGGCATGATCTGGAGCAGCAAAGGCATCCCCCGGCCAAAGGGCTGGAAAGCCCCCGTGCCACCCGCTGCCCCAGCGCCAGTGGCAAAGAAAAAAGCCGCCCCAGCAAAGAAGGCAGCAGCAAAAAGGGCACCAGCAAAGAAAGCGGCTACCAAAAAGGCACCGCGTAAGAAGTAGCGCTGCCGCACCCATCGGCCTGAGGAGTCCTATAGGACCTATTTCCCTGGCCCCGCACCACTACCTTCCCCAGTTCCCCGCAGCCCCAACTCCCCCGGCACGCATTCTGCTTTCCCCCGTTTTTAGATCCTCATGTTCTCCATTCCCCGATCCAGTGGCATTCTCTTGCATCCAACATCGTTACCTGGGAGGTTTGGGATTGGGGAAATCGGGCCAGAGGCCGTCCGCTGGCTGGAGACACTCCAGGCCACTGGTCAAAAGCTCTGGCAAATCCTGCCGCTGGGTCCCACGGGCTACGGCAATTCCCCTTACCAGTCCCTTTCCAGCTTTGCTGGGAATCCGCTGCTCATCAGCTTTGATTCCTTGCGCAACGATGGCGCTCTCTCTCCCCAGGATTTGGCGATGCTTCCAGCCTTTCCGACTGCCAAAGTGGACTTCGGCTCGGTCATTGAGGTCCGCAAAGCTTTCCTCACTCTCGCCGCCAGACGTTTCCTCAGCCAGTGCGAACAAAGCCCATTGCTGAAGCGCGCCTTTGAAGTCTTCTGCGAGCGCGAGGCTGCCTGGTTGGACGATTTCGCGCTCTTCACTGCCCTCAAGGAAGAGCACCACCAAAAGGCCTGGACGGATTGGCCCGCAGAGCTTGCCCTCCGCCAGCCAGAGGCCATCGCAGAGGCCATGTCACGACTCGCCGCAGAGGTTGACGAGGCGCGGGCACTGCAGTTCTTTTTCCATCGCCAGTGGCAGCGCCTGCACTCGCGGGCCAAGGAATTGGGCGTCTCTATCATCGGGGACATCCCCATCTTCGCGGCCCACGATAGCGCGGATGTCTGGGCCGCCCGGCATCTCTTTGAGTTGGATGAGCATGGTCTCCCCACCGTCGTAGCTGGTGTCCCTCCAGATTATTTTAGCGAGACCGGTCAGCGTTGGGGAAATCCTCTCTATAAGTGGGATGCCCACAAAGCGGATGGCTTTCAGTGGTGGCGGGATCGCCTCCACAAGACCCTCGAATGGGTTGATGTGGTCCGCATTGATCACTTCCGCGGCTTTGACGCCTACTGGGAAATCCCCGGCAGCGAGCCCACCGCCGTCAATGGCCGCTGGGTCGCCGCCCCTGGAGATGAGCTGTTTAATGCGCTCAAGGCAGACTTTGACCATGACCTCCCCATCATCGCGGAGGATCTTGGCATCATCACCCCCGGCGTTGTAGCCCTGCGGGAAAAGCACGGCTTCCCCGGCATGAAAGTCCTGCAATTCGCCTTTGGTGCGGATTCTTTGGCGGAAGAATACATCCCAGAAAACTACCCAGAAGATAGCGTCGGCTACACCGGCACTCATGACAACGACACCGTCATGGGTCTCTTCCACAGCGGCCCCGGCGGCGATAGCACCCGCACCCAGGAGCAGGTGGACGCCGAACGTCGCACCATCCTTAACTACACCAAGACCGACGGCAGCGAGCTCAACTGGGACTACATCAACGCCGTGTTTCAGTCCAAATCCCGTCTCGCCGTCGCTCCTCTTCAAGACGTCCTCGGTCTTGGCTCCGAATCGCGGATGAATGTTCCCGGAAAACTCGCCGACTACTGGACTTGGCGCTTCACTTGGGAGCAGTTCACCCCAGACCTACAGGCGCGCTTGAAGAAGGCGACCTTGGGAGCGGGGAGGTGCTAAGTGCTTGGGGCGCAGGGACCTCCGAGTCCGCAGCCTGTGGCTAAACCGCACCGTCTGAAGTTTTCGAATGAGCGTCTCTTTCTCTGAACGCTCTGCGAGGGCATTTCGTGGTAGCCGCCCAGCGCCGTGCGCTAATACGAAACCAGCAAAGCAAGCTCGCCGTCAGACAGCGTAGACGTGTTTTCGATGGCTAGCAGGGCTTCCAGTTTGTCCACTTTCGTCGCAGTCGAGGCCGTCACAGGGGCCGAAGCCGCAGGAGTCTGGGTTGAATCAGTGAGCAGCATCCAGTCCGTGCCCAGGAGGTGCTCCAGAGGATCCGCGGCCACTGTGCCGGTTTTGACGACAGGCGTCGAAGTTTTCGCGACCACAGACGGTGCTGCCACCGACCCAGGCCCCGCTTCACGCAGCATCACGCCCGTCACCACTCCTGCGATGGTCAGTGCTGCAGCCATCCACGCCACGCGTCCCACGGTCCCAGGCACCTCAAAAGCATCAGCAACCCAACCGCGAATCTTAGCCCAGAACCCACGGTCTTGGGGTGTCTGGCGCGCCTCCCGAATCACATCGGCGACAAAGTTTGGACGCACATCTACCTTCCTGGACTGTCCCAACAGTTTCCAGACAGCATCTTCGGGGGGCAGGGGATCTTGCGGTTTCATAACAACGGGTGGAACCGACCACCGGTAACAAAGTTGCGCTCAAACTGCCCTTTTTTCAACCTATCGCTGACAAAAAGCCTGTCATCTTTACGATCCGCTAACAATTCACACTCTTCCTTCACAGAAAAAATATCGACAAAATGCGGGAAAAACGGTAACACTTAATCGGTTTCGGGGTAAATTCTCTTGAAACCTCTTATTTGCCATGAAAAGACACCTATCTCTTACAGCCGCATTTGTTGCCCTCATTGGCGCAGCGTCTGCTCAGTCCACCGCTACCACGGACCCGGTCGGATTTGTTAGCGTGACGGTCCCGGCTCAGTCGGATGCGGTGCTCGCAGTCCCGCTGAACCGTGCGGCAGCATTCAAAGGCAAAATCAAGAACATCTCCGGTTCGATCATCACGGTGGAAGGGACGCCCGCTTGGACGGCCAATCAGTTTGTCCAAAACATTCCCACCCAGAATGACACCTTCGCGATTCAGCTCGCCACGGGCACCAAAGAAGGCCTCATCGCCAAAGTCACCGCCAACGGTGTCGATACCCTCACCCTTCAACTCGACGCTGGCGACGACCTCTCCGGCGTTAAAACCGGCGATGTCGATGGAATCCTCAACGCGGATGAGATTGATGTGATGCCTTATTGGACGCC
>CAZCAL010000059.1:0-10334 GCA_964496625.1 uncultured Verrucomicrobiaceae bacterium
GCAGAGGATACGGCTTCTGAAGTCTGGGGTGGACTTGCTGTAACAGAGGATATCGCTGTGGTCTGCGTGGTGGAAGTGGAGGTTGTCATACAGATGCATGGCGGGATTTTCCCGGCGGATGCGGTTCAGTTGACGAATGAAGGCCTTGATATTGCCAGGGGCATTCCAATCCCGGGCGACGAGCTGATACTTCTCGGAGTGGTTGTATTCTTCCTTGCCGGGGTAGGGCTCGTTTTCGCAGAACTCGTAGCCGGAATACAGGCCCCAGGTTGAGGACATGGTGGCGGCGAGGGCGGCACGGATGCGGAACATCTGCGGGCCGGCGTTTTGCAGGTGGCCGGGCAGAATGTCTGGGGTATTGGGCCAGTAATTGCCCCGGTAATACCAGCGCATATCGCTTTGGGTCAGCTCGGTGGCGTACTCGGTCAGCTCGGCCTTGGTCTCGCGCCAGGTGAAGTAGGTGTAGCTCTGGGTGAATCCCACTTTACCGAGGACCTGCATCATTTTTGGCTTGGTAAAGGCCTCGGCGAGGAAAAGCACGTCTGGGTGCTGACGCTGGACGGTGCTGATGAGTTCCTCCCAGAAGGCGACGGGCTTGGTGTGGGGATTATCGACGCGGAAGATCTTCACGCCGAGATCGACCCAGTGGAGGACAACATCGATCAACTCGCGCCAGAGGTTCTTCCAATCGGCGCAGTGGAAATTGACGGGGTAGATGTCCTGATACTTTTTCGGCGGATTTTCTGCGTAGCGGATGGAGCCATCTGGGCGCTGGTAAAACCAGTCTGGATGGTCCTTCACATACGGATGATCTGGGGAGCAATTGATGGCGAAGTCCAGCGCGATCTCCAGCCCGAGCTTTTGGGCTTCGCCAACGAGCCAGACGAAGTCCTCCTCCTTGCCGAGCGCGGGTTCGATCTCGCGATGGCCACCAGCGGGGCCACCAATGGCCCATGGAGAGCCGACGTCATCGGGCTGGGCGGTGAGAGTATTGTTTTTACCCTTCCGATGGGCGATGCCAATGGGGTGGATGGGCGGGAAGTAGATGACATCGAAGCCCATTTCGGCTGCATATTCGAGGCGCGGCAGGCAATCGCGGAAGGTGGCATGCTTCTCCGCATTGCCGGTGGCGCTGCGAGGGAAGAATTCATACCACGCGGAAAAGCGTGCTCGCTCGCGTTCGACGATGACCTGGAGCGTCTGAGAGACGGTGGACTGGCTGCGATCCGGGTAGCGATCCATGAGGACCTGGAGTTCTGTCGATAGGAGGACCTCCAGCATCTCCTTGGGCGGCAGCGTCTGGAGCAGGGTGGCGCACTCGCTGAGCTGAGTGGCTGCGTCATTGGCTCCGCCAGCGCGTGCTCGCAGGCTGGCCTCCGTGAGGAGGCGTCCGCCCTCTGCGGCTTCGATTGGCACATCAGGGTCTTGGGCGCCGACGCGAATGGCGAAGGTTTTTTTCCAGGAGCGGAAGACATCTGCCCAGGCCTCGACGCAGTATTCCCAGCGACCGATTTCCTGGAAGGCGCAGGCGCCCGACCAGCGGTCGTTTTCCGTGGGGGAAAGGGGTGCCTCGAACCAGCGCTGCTGGCCCTCCATCCGCCATTTGAGAACAGCGCTGAGGATGTCGTGGCCATCCTTGAAGATATCGACCCAGAGGGTGAGGTCTTCGCCAAGGATGCGCTTCACCGGGTGCCGCCCGCCCTCAATGCAGGGGTAGAAATTCTCGATGACGACGGTGGGGGCGTGGGCGGCGTGTGGCATAACGGGCTACCAGGAGCTGAGGTCTTCGTGCAGGCGATCCATTGCGCGAGAGAAGCGGGCGCGGTCAGGCAGGTCATCGGCCCCAAAGGGTACGACCTCGGCACGGTTGCGCCTTAGGGCGGTGATGCCATTGCCGACTGCGGGATTCGCAATGGCCTCCCAGGCCTCCTCTGCAAAGCGGGCCGCCAAAATGCAGTCATTCGGTGTCGTGTGACCGCCGCGTTGGAGGTGGCCGAGCACGGAGGGGCGGACTTCAAGATCGGGGAAGGGGCCGCCGGGACGCTGGAAGTATTGCTGGAAGGCGTCCATGAGAACGTAGGCTCGGTTCCGCGTCTGGGGCGGGTCAAATTTGACACCTTCTGCCACGAGGACGATGGCGTGGCCGCGTCCGCGCGTCATGCCGCCCTCGATGCGGGCTGCCAGGGCTTCAATCTGTGCTTGTGTCAGGGGACCGGGCTCTGGGGTGATGACCATCTCCGCTCCAGAGGCCAGGGCGGCCATGCGGGCGAGGTCGCCGCTCTCGCGCCCCATTGTTTCCAGCACCATGACGCGGCGATGGCTGCGCGCGGTATCGATGAAGTGATCGACTGCCCACACTAGGGTATGGACAGCGGTATCGACGCCGAGCGCCATCTCGGTGAATTGGAGGTCATTGTCAATGGTTGCCGGGACGCCGATGATTGGGATATCGCTTTCATCTGCGATACAACGCGCCCCGCTGAGGGAGCCATCGCCGCCGACGACGATGATGGCGCGGGCGTCGAGTTGCTTCAGCAACGAATAAACGCCAGCCCGGACAGAGGGATCGAGAAATTCCAGGCAGCGGGCGGAGCCCAAAATGGTACCGCCTTTTCCCATGATGCCGCTGACACTGGCGTGGTCCATCTGGATGATGTGCTGCTGGGCATTGATGAGCCCGGCGCGGCCAGTGGTATTAGAGATGTTTTGCTTCAGCCTGACGATGGCTTCGGGATCTCCATCGATCATGCGTGCCGTGCGCACGAGACCGCGGTATCCATCGCGGACGCCAAGGACGGCGATTTTATGGCGATTGAGGCCGAGCCTCACGACGGCGCGGAGGAAGGCGTTCATGCCTGGGGCATCGCCACCACTGAAGAGGACGAAGACGGGTTTTTCTGGGTAATTGTTCATGAAAAGAGCTGCGCCGGAGGTGGCGACGAAGCGGAGAAAACCGCACGCTACCGCCAAGGCAGACTGCCAGTCATAGCCACTCGGCGAAGAGAGGCAAGCAGAGCCTTGTGTCAGGGTGGCCGTGCAGTGAGGATTTTAGTGCAGCGAAAGGGCAGGTCACCCGTCCAAAATACTTCGAGTTTATTAGCTTTTAACCTTTGCGATTGCCTCAAACTGTGCCAATTTTCCGTAATTGACATAGTTCTTATCAGGAGTTGAAGCCAATTTGCGCTGTTCTGAGCCGAATAAATCAATGGGACCCAGTGACTCAATGCTGACCCTCATCCCGAATCGCCAGCCTGTGGTGACCGTTGCGCGGTCTGACCAAGGGCGGCAGCTTGTTTGGATGGTGAGACCTCAAAAGGCGGTGCGCGTCGTGCCGAGAGAGAAGACGAAGAACTGCTTTCATCGGGACGATTTCCGCGCAATCTGATCGTCCCCCAATCTTTCACTCCACTTATCGTGAGCCTGCACCACAAAACTGACGACCTGCGCGTCGAAGAAATCCGCCCCCTCTCCCAGCCAGCACTTTTGATGCACGAGCTGCCATTGCGTGGAGAGCATGAGGCCTTTGTGGAAGTCGAGCGGAAAGCTGCGGAAGCGATCCTGCGGGGTGAAGATGACCGACTGCTAGTGGTGGTGGGCCCGTGCTCCATTCATGACACAGCGTCAGCCATCGAGTATGCGAAGCTTCTCGCCGAAGCACGTGCTCGTTACTCGGGTGAGCTCGATTTGGTGATGCGGGTGTATTTTGAAAAGCCGCGCACGACAGTGGGCTGGAAGGGATTCATCAACGACCCACATCTCGACGAGAGCTATGACATTAACGGTGGCCTTCGTGGCGCGCGGAAGCTGCTGATCGAACTGGCAAAAATCGGGGTGCCAGCGGGCACGGAGTTTTTAGACGTCATCACCCCGCAATACATCGCAGACGCGGTGGTGTGGGGAGCGATCGGCGCACGCACGACGGAAAGCCAGGTGCACCGTCAATTGGCATCGGGTCTTTCGATGCCCGTGGGATTCAAGAATGGAACTGATGGCGGAATCCAGATCGCCCTGGATGCAATCGAGGCTGCGCGTGGCCAGCATTTCTTCCTCTCCGTCACGAAGGATGGTGTCGCCGCGATTGTGAAAACAAAGGGTAATGAAGCCTGCCACGTGATCCTGCGCGGAGGCAAGGGTGGCACCAATTTTGATGAAGCGTCCATCCAGAATGCAGTGAATCAGCTTGCCGCACGCGGTCTGCCGCCGCATGTGATGGTAGATTGCAGTCATGGCAATAGCCTGAAGGACTATCGCAAACAGCCACTCGTATCCGCCAGCGTCGCCCAGCAGATCCGAGCGGGGAGTCGGGCAATCACGGGGGTGATGATCGAGAGCCACCTCGTCGAGGGGCGCCAAGATGCAAAGCTAGGCGCTGAATTGGCATACGGGCAAAGCATTACAGACGCCTGCGTGTCCTGGCAGACCACTGAAGCGATGCTCAACGAACTCGCGGAAGCCGTGAAGGCTCGGCGCGGATAAGTTTGAGCGATTTACGGGTCGTAACTCATGATTTCAGCAGATCAGGCCGCCAAGGCCATCAACCTTTTTTCTAGCTGTCGCCTCCTGGTGATTGGCGATGTGATGCTCGACCATTTCATTTGGGGCAACGTACGACGCATATCGCCGGAGGCACCCGTGCCTGTCGTAGAGGTGACCAAGGAGACGTGGTATCCAGGGGGGGCTGCAAATGTGGCGCGGAATATTTCCCCCTTCACACCGCATGTCCATCTGATGGGGCGTGTCGGCGAGGATGCGCAGGCACGCTTGTTGCGCAGCCTTTTGGAGGAAGACGGCGTTGATCCAAATCCGCTGCTCATCAGCACTGCCGTGCCAACCATCTCCAAGGCACGAGTCGCTGCCCGACAGCAACAGATCGTGAGGGTGGATCGGGAGACGCATCTGGAGCTAACCGCCGCGGAATTGGAGGAAGTTCGCACTCGTCTCCGCACCATCGCGCCCCATTTGGATGCCGTAATCATTGAAGACTACGGCAAGGGCTTTGTGACTCAGGCATTGGCGGACGTCGTGGCTGAGGTGGCGAAGGAGTTTAAGCTGGTTGTCACTGTGGATCCTTCTCCTCGCAATCCCATTGCGTGGCACGGGATGACGTGGGTGAAACCAAATCGGTCAGAGGCATTCGCTGCGGCGGGGATCGAAGATCACGCATTGGCGGACTCGCCTGCTTTGAATGAGGAGATTCTGCGGGTGGGAGAGATCCTCCAGGAGAAGTGGGATGCGGATTGCATCCTGATCACCCTGGGCGAGCAAGGAATGATGCTCTTCCAGCGGGGCGAATCCCCCCACCACATCCCGACTCGTGCCCGTGAAGTGTTTGATGTGTCAGGTGCCGGCGATACGGCGATTGCGCTGCTCACCCTCTCTCTTGCTGCGGGTCTAGGCCCAGTCGCCGCAGCGGATTTGGCGAACCATGCTAGTGGCATCGTCGTCGGAAAGCTAGGAACCGCACAAGTAACACCCAGTGAACTGTTGACCGCATTTGCGGAAGATTGATATGAGCGATTTTAACAAACTTTTCTCTTCGACTGTCAGCGAGCACCTAGACGTGGCGCAGGCCTTGGCTGGCATGGCTGGCCAAATTCAGCCCATCGCAGATGCCTGGCTTACTGCGCTTCGCAATGGGAAGAAAGTCCTGTTTTTTGGCAACGGTGGCAGCGCAGCGGATGCTCAGCATTTGGCAGCGGAGCTAGTGGTGCGCTTCCGGCAAAATCGCCGTGCGCTTCCGGGCATTGCGCTCACGACCGACACGTCCATTTTGACGGCACACAGCAATGACTTTGGCTTTGAAACGGTCTTTTCACGACAGGTGGAAGCTTTGGCTCAGCCGGGGGATGTGGTGATCGGAATCTCAACATCGGGAAACAGTGCCAGTATCATGGCGGGGCTAAAGGCGGCAAAAGAAGCAGGCTGCGTGAGCATCTGCTTCACGGGTGCGGGCGGCGGTGCCTGTGCGCCGTTGGCGGATCTTGTGCTGCATGTGCCATCCGATGTGACGGCGCGCATCCAAGAGTGCCACATGCTGGTAGGGCATGTTTTGTGCGATTGGGTGGAAGCTGCGTTCGCCGTTCAGGCATGACGCCGGTCCGCTGACGGCGGCCATCCGATTACAATTGAAGTGACGGCAGAAGTTCCAGTGCTGCGCCGCTTGATGGGCGCATTCAGTGTTGCGGTCACGCTGCGGCTGCTCCGGATGGTTTTGAACCTCGGCATGGTCAGCATGTTGGGGCGATACCTGGGCGATGAGCAGATCGGTAGGCTGTTTGTAGCGCAAGGTGTGGTGCTGATCTTGATGGGGATCTGTGAATTGGGGCTGGCACGTATCCCGACGCGTGATCATGTGACGCACAGTGATCAGGAGAAACTGATTGCGGGGACTGCCTTTGTTTCCAGAACAGCGGTCGGTGCCACTGTGTTCTCAGTGATGTGCGCCTTCGCTTGGTTGAATGCCTGGCCAGATCGCTGGCTGTTGATGATTTTTGGACTGGCGCTTATGACGAATGGGTTCGTTGAAATGTCATCAGTGTTGACTGCCCGAAACCGAGTGAAGGAAGTGGTGGTAGCGCAGTTTGGTGGGTTTGTTCTGTCTGTGATTCTGACCTTGGGGGGGCTCTACATGAGGGCACCCGTGGAGTGGTTTGCAGTATCGTTCACTGCGGAACAATGGTGCGCCCATCTGGTGGTGTGGCTGCGGTATCATGCCACGGGAGGGAGACTCCTCCAGTGGCGCTGGCAGTGGGAACGGACGCTGATTTTCCTGCGCGAGTCGTGGCAAGAGTTGGCATCGACTTTGATGCTTCTCCTGTTTTCCAGGATCGATAGCGTGATGCTCAAAGTGATGAATGGAGACGCTGCCGCCGGTCAATACGCTGCGGCGGTGCGCATTGCGGAGATCCCCACCTTCATTCCCCTGTTGCTGGCTAGCATCGTGTTGCCTCGGCTTGTGGACCTCCGGGACCGTGAGCGCGAGCGATATGACCGCCGTCTGGGCGACTATTTGGCTCTATCATTGGTGCTATCCGTCACAGTGTCTGCGATTGTGATGGTGGCGGCTCCTTATCTGGTTGCGGTTCTGTGGGGCGAGAAATTTGCGTCAAGCGCCGGCATTCTACAAATCCTTGCCTGGACCTTCGTGCCGTATGCTCTCGGGATTGCAAGATCACAATACCTGACGGCTGAAAAGCGACTCTGGGTAAATACGCTGTCCTTATTGATGGCTCTCGGAGTCCAATATGGACTGAACCTCGTTTGGATTCCAAAGTGGGGCGGCAACGGCGCTGCCCTAGCGGTCCTCTGCGGGTGGGCAGCGGGTTGGGGTGCTACGTCGTTGCTGTTTGAGCCAGGTCGTCGATTCATCTGCGTGCAGTGGAATGGCCTTTGTCATTTGCCCACTATGCTGAGGGAATTGCGATCACTTGCTCAGCCCTCTGTCAGGCTGAGTTGATGCGGGACTGCTAAACATTCAAAGCGAATGAACGAAAAATCCTCGGGATCTCTGCTCATCATCCTTTCGGTGATGTTGCTGGCACTCTACGCTGTCATTGACCTGCTGCTGACGTCTGGGAATATTTTCTCTAGACTGAGTTTGATGGTCATGATTCCGAGTGCTCTAATCGGTATGGTGTCCCGGCGCACGGGAGTGGTTCTTTTTCTTGTCTCATGTGGTTATGTGGATCTTCTGAAGAGACTGCTCGTCGTGGACGGGCAGATATCAAAACTGGACCTCTACTACGTATTGGGCATTCCCCCCGTGACGTTGGCGGCGATTTTACTTTCCACTTTGGCAGGTGCGTTTTCAGGAACCGTAAAAATTCGCTCTCGCCAATGGACCTGGCTCTTCCTCGCCATTGGAATGATGTCATTGACGATCATCGCTCAAGTGCGCGAAAGCGGTTGGGGGCTCGGGGAGTTGTTACCAGCGTTGGCCAACTCCGCCTTTTATACGACAATTGTGTTCATCGTGCCGGTCTTGTTTCCGACCACCGATGATGTTCTGAAGTTGCTGCGGAAAGTTCTTCTCTTTTATGTCCCGGTGGCTCTTTACGGGGTCTATCAGCAGTGGCATGGCTTCCAAGACTTTGAGATTGCCTATTTGTTGACGGGCCTTTCCATTGAAATCAAACAGCTTATTTACGGGGAGGTCAGGGCCTTCTCGACACTGAACTCACCGACCGCCCTTGGTGCGGTGTCGATGATTTTGGCCGTTCTGTGTGGGGTGCTGACTCAATTGCGGACGCCAAAAGGACGGCCCTATCTCGGGCGTGCTGTGGGCCTCCTGCTTTTCATTGTCTTCGTTGCAGGTTGGCTGGCATCAACGAGCCGTTCTGCGGCGGTTATCTTGGTCATGGGTGCCGGGGGGTGGTGGTGCTTCCGATCCGGTACCCGAACATTCATGGCCTACACCGCCTCGGGCACCATGATGCTGATGTTGATGGTGTTTGCAGACGCGATACTCGATCATTTACGCGATGCGAGCTTGGTTGTGTATGACATGTTTGGCTCCAATAAATTTGGCGAGCAACTCACGCGATTGGGGACCTTTACCGAGCGTCTCCAGGGGTTTTCAAACCTCCTAAAGAACCCAGACTTCCTGACTGCTTTTGGCTATGGGGGGGACCGTGGCACCGATCCAAGCGACCCTTTATATAACCACGATCTCTTGAGCAATTTGATCGTCAAATTTGGAATAGTACCTGTCGGGTTCGGACTAATGATTGCAATATGGGTAGCCATTTGGTTGCACAGGAATCTCCTGCAGATCGGAGACCGCCAAGTCCGCTCTATGGCCGCCGCGTGCATGGGGATCGTTGTGGGGATGATCGGCTCCTCGCTGCTGAGTGGGAGTCTGCTGACGGTGTTTCCCAACAACGTCTTTTTTTGGGTGCTAGTTGCGTGTGTTCTGGTGGGGCTACAATCAAGGGATGTCACCGAAGAAAAGGCTGGGGCAAAAGTTTCCCCGCGGCGCACCGCGGCGATGTCGGCATTCGCAAGATTTGGTGGGGAGCACCATAGCGAGCCTTTACAAGAGTCCGTTCGATGAGTTCAATACCTTCATCATCGAGTGTCCGCCTGCCCGGTTCAACTGTAGCGATAATCGACCTCCTGAGAGGCGGGTTGGCGCTTCTTGTACTGGTGGCGCATACCGTCGAGACAGCCCGACAATCATACTCACTGCCAGTGATTGGTCCTGAATGCGGTGCACTGGCCACTCTGGTGATGCAGGGTAGCTTCTGGGTTGGTGGGTTCTTCGTTTTATCCGGCTTTTGTGTTCATTTGTCAGTTCAGAAACTGCTGTCATCACAAGGCCCGTGGCTCCGTCACTATGCCTTGGCTCGGGTGACGCGAATTTACCCAATGTTCTTGGTCTCGTTGCTGTTGCTCGCTGCGAGTTGGCGGTGGCTTGGTCCGCATCCGCTCAATAGTGTAACGGAGCCGGTCGCGGCTGGGACGGCGCATTTACTGATGTTGCAGGGAATCACCGGTGTGTTTCATGAACTCAAGCCTGCGTGGAGCCTCACTTATGAGATGCTCTATTATGCTGCGTGGCCACTGTTGATTCTGATTTCTGGCAGATGTGTTCAGCGCGCCTTTTATCTGGGGGCCGGGATCGCACTCAGTATTGCGGTCGCGGTAGTGGGGGTCTGGAAGATTTTGCATGGGGGCGACGGCGGATCGTGGTTGATCCCGTTTTGGCTGATCCCTGCGCAGTTTTTGCTTTGGCTAGGTGGTGCGTTTCTGGCGCATTCTTGGCGTCCTCTGTCAGCATTCATAGGACCCCGTGGAAGTTGGTTGGCCTTTGCTGGTTTGATAAGTGTCTTTGTTTTTCAGGGCTGGTTGGTGCTGCATGATGCACGCCAGTGGATGCTTCTGGCCTGTGGCTATTTGGCGCTACCTTGTTGGTTGGTTTTGCTTTTGGCATCCGCCCGGCTCACCTTCGCGGAACAGTGGGGATGGCTTGTAAGGCACATGGCGTTGCTGAGCTATCCCTTGTATCTGCTCCACCAGTTGATACTCGATCTGGCATCGAGGTTGTGGCCGCAATCTCCAGAGATTTCACCAGTCATCTATGGGGTGGTGCTCGGGGTAGCTACCTTGACGATCATTTGGATGGCAGGCATCCCAATGGAGCGGACCTTTCTGAAGTGGCGGTCTGCTTGGCTGAAGAAGTGGCCTGCAGGTAAGGTCTCCCCCTCGGCCGTGACCGCCCAAGCGGCAAATTAACGACGCGATAGACGTGAACGCTGTCTTACCTCGGCTAAAGTTGTTGATCATTAGCCATGCCTATGCGGCCACAGAAAATCGCAAAAAGATCCAAGCATTGG
>CAZCAL010000059.1:10344-15620 GCA_964496625.1 uncultured Verrucomicrobiaceae bacterium
GCTGATGTTGTCTGTGTGACATCTGAGATTAGCCAAGAAGAAATCTTGGGTCAACCGGCTGCGGCATTTGACAATGATGATGACCTAACGAGCCGCAGCTATCGGCTTGTGAGGCTACCACGCACTGGGGTGTCGATCACTCGATTTATGTATCGTGGTTTGGGCAAGGTGATCCAGGAGGCGGAACGCTTTGATGCGGTGATTGTTGAGAACGAGCCGTGGTCTTTCGTCCGCTGGCAGGCCTGGTGGCACTGTAGACGAAACCAACCACAGGCTCTATTTGGTGAGTTTTCGTGGGAGAATGTCGAGCGGCCTGGTCTCAAGGGCGCTCTTCTCTCGCTAGTCTATCGATGCGCAGTTGCGAGTCACGATTTTATGGTCGCAGGAAATCAGGCTGCGGGTCGCTTGTTCCAACGCTTTGGGTCTTTGGCTGATAGAGTTTTAGTGGCTCCCCAGCTTGGTGTGGATATTGAATCTCACCATCCCATGACGGAACGTGAAAAGTCTGCCTTACGGGCAGAAAATGGGTTGGTCGGAGAGGGAGTTTGGATTGGATATTGTGGCCGATTTGTCGAGGAGAAAGGGCTCCTGGAACTCGTCGAAGCCTGTTCGAATCTCCGACGGATGGGTCTGCCTGTTAACTTGGTGTTGCTTGGTGCGGGACGCTTGCTTGGCAGATTTGAAAAGGCAAAGCTGACTGCCGATTGGCTCCATTTGTTGCCTCCGCGGCCTCACACGGGGATCCCGTCGTTTCTTCAGATGCTTGACATTTTTGTGCTCGGTAGCAAGCCTGTGTGTTCTGGTGGTGAGTGCTGGGAGGAGCAGTTCGGTCATGTACTCATTGAGGCAATGGCCTGTGGAGCGTTGACGCTGGGTGCGAACAGTGGTGCGATCCCAGAGGTGCTTGGCGATGACTCGTATGTCTTTCAGTGGGGAGACGTCGCGGCTTTGGAGCAAACACTTTCACCTTATGTTACCGACTTGGCATTGCGCGATCCTGCCGCTACGGACCAGCGGGAACGTGTATGCAAGTACTATACCCACGCAGCTGTAGCTGCTCAGTGGGTGAACTTTGTCCGATCAAAACTAGCCTCTGAGGCTGGATATTGTCCTTTGGGGGATTCCATCAGTCCCCGACATCTGATTAAACAATGAATCAACGACTCCATATCGCTGCTTCCCGATTCGAGCGGCTCTCCCGCGAAGCGACGTCAATTCTCTGCCAGCCAGGATGGATCCATCTTGGAGAGCCTCCAATTGATTGGGTTGGGGAGATTCGAGAGCAATTTGCGTTTGGCCACTGGTGGGGCGGTATTCGCCTTTGGTTGGCATCAATGTACCGCCGGAACTTTCCCCGGTACTCCAGGGAAGAGTTGGCGACCTTGTATGCTCGGTGCGAATTTCGTGAGTTCTTCTTTCAGGTGGGTGATCGACTCCCATTCGATGACGGAACCTTTTCGTTGATTGTCAGCGAGCACTTCTTCGAACACTTGGATCTTGGGGAAGCCATTGCGCTGATGCGAGAGTTCCATCGCGTCTTGAAGCCCGGAGGTATTGTCCGAACGAGTGTGCCAGATGCAGATTTGAGGACTTATGCCCGACCAGAGCCAGCCGGGTATCCCTCATCAAAAGTCCCTTGGACGCACCATCAGAAGCATCGCAGTCGTTGGAATGTGAAGAGTCTCTCAGAGATAGTGCGACTAGCGCAGTTGACTCCTATGCCTGTAATGTACTGCAATGCTGAGGGCGAATTTTTCGACGAGTTGCCAACCAAGGATACTGAAGGCTATCAGCACTGTTTAGAGCCAGAGTTGGTGGCTACCACAAAATACCTTCGTCGGCTGCCTTCACTTATCGTCGATGGTCTCAAAACATGAATTGGCGTGAACTTCTATATCGCGATTACTCCGCGAATTTTGGTGGTGGTAAGTCATACGACGCTGCTCGGCAATGGGCATCCTACGACGTTGTTTATGCGGCCAGACTTCCAGCGAATGAACAGCTCAAAATAGCTGACCTGGGATGTGGCAAGGGAGAGTGGCTACAATGGATGGGGCAGCGTGGTTTTGTTGACCGCACTGGGGTGGACCTCTCAGAGTCTGATCTGGCGGTAGCGAGAATGAATGACGCGACTGTCAAATGGGTGGACGGCAACTTAATGGAGTTCCTTCGCTCGCGCTCAGGGGAGTTCGATATTGTTCACGCTAAGGATGTGGTGGAGCACTTCACCAAGGAGGAATTTATCGAATTCTTGGTGCTTTGTGAAAAAGCTCTGCGGCCTGGGGGGCAACTCTGGCTCCTGACATACAATGCGCAAAGCCCACTGGCCGGAATGACGCGATACGGTGATTTCACGCATGAGATCGGGCTTACGCCTGCGTCAATGGCACAGTGCCTTCGTGCATGTGGATTCTCCAAAGTGAAGGTGGATGGATTTCACTATTGCTCACGATCACTTGGGGGTCGTCTGCGCGACTGGATTGGCAGACTCTTTTACTTTGCTGGGCGCTTTGCCCTGAAGGTCCGTCATGGAGGCGCAGAGGCAATGGACGGCGTGGATCAATATAACGCCCAGCCGGATCTGTTTGCTATTTCCGTCAAGGTTTAAACTGATACACTCGCATGTTGATCTATTTCAGAGAAATCATCGTCTCATTGCCCCTGGCACTGATTAAAGCTGGGAAAAATTTCGGGGTGAAGGGGGCGTGGCTCGCCTTTTGTGACATTGCTCTCACACTGATACCCTTTCCGGTGGATTTACCAGGATTTGGAAAGCTAACGCGGCGCAACGAAGCAAGAAGTCTGTTGGACAATTTTTGTCTCGGAGAATTGCGCTGTGGTGAGGTGGAGTCTGCGATCAAATCCACTCCAGAGCCTGTGATCATTGATTTGGGTGTGAATTTGGGAATGAGTATCCGATGGTGGTTTGCATTGAATCACCGTGCTCGCGTGAGCGGTGTCGAGATGATGCAGGAATCGCTGGACTACACTGCGGAGCGACTGAAGGAAGCCCATCCTGGATGCGCATGGACGCCAGTTTGCTGTGCAGTGGCGGCCGCAGATGCGGAGCCAATGGAGATCCATTATTCGGATCCACTGGAGGGGACGAACAGCGCAAAGGATGCTACTGGCGGCCTAAAACGCATCGTTCCCGTGCGCTGTCTTGACAGCATCTTCAATGATTCCAGCACTGAGGTCACTCTATTGAAGTGCGACATTGAGGGTTTTGGCGGCTTTGCGCTACAGGGTGGCAGGGAAGTGCTGCGCAGGACGAAGTTTGTTGTGACGGAGACTCACGGAGCCGATGAGATGGAGTTGATGAGCAAAGAGCTTCTCGCTGCGGGGTTTGTGCCTTTCCAGCTCTCATCACGATCACTCTGGTGGCGTCGGCCTCACACTGGCGAAGTGCAGGCCAATACTCTTTGAGTAACTTCATCGACAGTCCAACGCTTCATGCAGATCATCAGTTGCTCAACATTGCGGCACACGTTTACAGGATGAGTGAGAGCGTCACAGGGCTGGCATCGAATCGATGGATCGCGAAGCAATTCGAGGCGGTCTCCGTGCCACGGCGGGTCCCAATTGGGCGTCGAAGGGCCGTTGAAGATCAGACCCTTCAACCCAAGCGCAGAAGCGATATTCATTGGCCCGCTGTTGTTGCCAATAAAAAATTGAGCCCCGGCCATCAGGGAGATAAAAGCATTCAGACTGGTCGGCTTTTCACATCGCACCCCCGAAACAAGTTCGGCCTCCTCGGGCACCTCTTGCGTGATCCAAACTACGGGACGGACAGCAGCCAAGCGATTGGCAAGCTGAACGTAGCGAGCCATTGGCCATCGCTTGTAGTCGCGACTGGCACCAGGATGAATGATGATGCCGTGTGCAGATTGACTGCCGAAGGCGGAAAGGTCTGGAGGCGGGGGAAGCGGGGGCATCGAACTCGTCTCCGTGCCCAGCGTGTCCAACAATCCGACTGCGATGCGCCAGTTTTGGAGGGCGACTGGATCGCTCAGCGTAACTGGCACTCGACGATGGAGCAAAAAGCCAAGTGGACGGGTTCGAAGCAGCGGGCCTATGCTCGTCCGGGCACCGCTGAGCCTCGCAACGAGGTGTGCGGAGTTTGCTTGGTCATCACCGAGCATGCAAGCATCTGGTGCAAGCTTCCGAATGTTCCGGATGATTTTAAAAAGCTGCAGCGGATGTTTCCACGCACCATTGAACGCTGCGGTTTGAAAAGTCAGCGTATTGATGTTATGGCAGGCGACAGAATAAAGGGGTTCGGCAACGGGGCTAGTGAGCACCGTTATCTTCGCCTCCGGCATGAGGCGGCGCAGCTGCTGCACCACGGGAAGGAAGACCACATTGTCGCCAAGTTGGTTCACTTTGAAGATGACCAGATGAAAAGGTTTCGTGTGACTCGGGGACTTCATTGCTAAGCGCGAACCCTAACCAAAGCAGACTATGAAAGCAATCGTGCAATCGCCAGAAATCCCTCAATCGTCGCAGTCGTTGCGATCACCCGTGTCTGGCGTAATCGGCTGGGCCTGCTTTTTGGTGGCAGCGGTGCTGCTGCTGCTGGTGCAGCCTTATGCAGCAGGCTATGGGGACTACCGCAAGACGCTTTTTGCCACCATCGCCCAACGTTGGGCAGACCCGACTTGGCAGCACGGGGCACTGGCGCTACCAATCTCAATCTTCTTTCTTTGGCATCGTCGGGAGAAGATCGCTGGTGTTCCTGTGGCTCCCAGCGTCTGGGGTTTAGTGTTGGTCATCTTTTCCGCCTTCCTCTATTACGTTGGCTACAAAGGGAATAACTACTACTTCGGGTTTGCCAGTGTGCAGTGCATGGTGGCTGGTGTGTGTCTTTGGCTATGGGGCTGGGCGCGGTTCAAGGCCTGCTTCTTCCCTTGGTTGGTGCTCGGTTTCGCTTGGCCGCTGATCTTCTTGGAAGAGTCTCTTGGGTTTCATCTGCGGCTTGTCATGGTGAAGGCCTCCAGCGGTTTGTTGGAGTGGCTCGGCGTAGGGGTCGTACGGGAGGGAACAACGCTGATCTCCGCACCCAATCCTGAGAAAGGTAGAGCGCTGGGGGCGCTCTTTAGCCTCAATGTGGAGGGTGCTTGCAGTGGGATGCGGTCATTGTTTGCCTTGCTGATGGTGGGTGCGATCTTTAGCTATGTAAAACAGCCGACGTTCTGGCGGCGGATCTTCCTCTTCTTGTGGAGCTTTCCGCTGGCGATCTTAGCGAACCTGACGCGGATTATGATATTGCTAGGTGC
>CAZCAL010000060.1:0-1986 GCA_964496625.1 uncultured Verrucomicrobiaceae bacterium
GCAGGAGATAATCTGCCTGGAGTAGTTGGCGGTAGTCGGATTGTGGGCTCCATACGACTTCGTCGAGGAAGCGCATCAATGAGGAGCGCAGGTCTGCGAGCACCTGCTCGTCAAAGCCTGGGAAGACCTTGGGATCTTTGGACGTTCCTTCGGCGCGTTCGAGTTCCAGCCAGTGATGGAAGAAGCCGTGGACCTTGGCTTTGGTGCGTTCATCAGTGAGCATCCTCTGGGCTTCGGCGCGGATTTGCGCTTCGGTGCGCAGCTTGCCTGCGGCTGCGGCCTGCATTAGCTTTTTGTCTGGGATCGAATCCCACATCGTCAGCGCCAGCCGGGATGCGATATCAAAGTCATCTGGTTTCTCTGCCTCGCGTGCTTCTGGGTAGAGAAACTGGGGGGATTTCAGTGCAAAGAGGACGATGCGTTTCACCGCCAGTTCTGGGCTTTTGGCGGACTTGAATTGGGGCTCGATGTAGAGCTGTTTGTGCTCCTCTGTCAGGGGGCGGCAAAAGGCGGACTCAATGAAGGCAAGGGCAAACTTCTTGAGCTTGTCCAGCCGGTCCGGCGATTCAGCGCGTGTTCCGGCGAGTTCGTCGAGGTTGTCTTCGACATGTTCTGCCGTTGCGATGGCTGCATCCGTCGTGGCCTGATCCCAGCCCTTGGAAATGGAGGTTCCACGTTCGTAGCCAACGCTGCGATCGTCTGCGGGGAAGTCGGTGCTGACAATCATCAGTTGGCGTGGCCGGTCGGTGCGAAGGGCTTGAGGGGGAATGATTTCTGCAACGCCGTGCGGTGGTTTCCACCAAAGTTCAATGGATGCGGATTGCTCCTTGAATTTAAAGTGATCCAGCCGCAGTCGGTAGGCACGTCCAGCGACGAGAAAGAGGCTCTTTTTTTCCTCCCGCACCTGGGGGCCATTGCTGACCCAGGCATCGATCAGCGCATCTTCCTCATCGGTGTCATTGATCCACAGGCGAGCACCATTTTCGGTCTTGATGATGAAGTCATAGACACCTGTTTCTGTGGCAAAGAGACTGCCTTCCCAGCGGGACTGGAACTGTTCAGCCTCCATCTTGTCAGGTTCTGGGCTGCCTGCGCCAAAGTGGAAGGCGATCTGGTGATCCACGCGCTCCAGCTTGTAGTTGGTGGGCTTCTTTTTGATGCCCTTCTTTGCGGTGGTATCGACGGCTTTTTCTCCAGGCTTGGGCAGCGCGACCCCGGAATAAACAGCTTTGAGCCCAAGCTCAGGACTGATCGGGCGATCAAAACCTGGTCCCATGCGGAAGCGCCCGATGAGATCCATGACGGAATTCCGATATTGGGCGATGGTGAGTCGGCTGAGATCCTTTTCGGGTGGATGATTGCGTGCTCGCGCTGCCGAGGAATAAAAGGCGTCGTAAATAAATGCGGCGACTTGCTTGGCGTCTTCACCGACACATTGATCTTCGTGATCCTCCGGCATGGTACGGTCGATCTTTCGAGCGAGTGCTTCGACGGAAAGTTCGCCTTCGAGCGGGTCTTCGTACTTGTCCTTCACACCTTGGCCGTCCGAGCCGTGGCAATCGGCGCACTGTTTTTTGAAAATGATAGACCCTGGATGCTCAGCAGCGTGGGTGCACGCCGTGAACAATCCGAGCAGAAGGAATGGAAGCCGGAGTTTGGGGGATGATTTGGCCATGAAAGGGGATTTGTCTGGCTATAGGAATAACCCGTGCAATCGAAAGGTCTTTCACTTCCCCTTCGCTGGGGCGGTTGAATCGAGCGTGTTTTGGGTAAGGAGAAGGTGAATTGGGCGTTTCCTTCACGATGAAAGTCCGTCATTTTGGTCTAGCCGCTCTCCTCTTCCTTCCGTTTGCCCTGCTGTTGGCCCAGGAGGCTCAGCCAAAAGGGAAGGGCAAGACAAAGGCAAAGGGTGCCCGGAAAGCAAAGGGCATGGAGCCTCGGTCACTGGCTCCGGTGGCGATGAATCTAAAATCTTCCGAGGAGAAG
>CAZCAL010000060.1:1996-15545 GCA_964496625.1 uncultured Verrucomicrobiaceae bacterium
GCCTTACAACAGGTCAAGGCCGGCAAGCTGCGCCCCCTGGCGGTGACGACGCCACAGCGCATCAGCATGTTGCCCGATGTGCCGACCGTGCGTGAGCTGGGCCTGGCGAACATGGAATCGATCGGCTTCCAGGGCTTGGTCGGCCCGGCCGGCCTGCCGCGTGAGCTGACGCAAAAGCTTCACCAGGCGTTTGCCGGCGCGCTGGGTCAGGAGATCGTTTTGGCTGCATCGACGGAGGCGGGAAATACCTTTGCAGACGCGGGAACCGACATCGCTGGGAGGGTTTGGGTGGCGTGGCAGGAGGTGCGGCCCGGCGCATCCCGAATCGTCACCCGGCACTGGTCAGCAGAGGTGCCAGAGTGGAGTGTGCCAGTGTGTGTTTCTCAGGCAAAAAGCGGCGGAAATTGGGAGCCTCGGCTGGCCTTTACGGACGAGGCTGGAGCGTGGGTGGCGTATGACTGCTCGATGGGCAGTGAGTTTAATCTCCGACTTGCAAGAGTGTCGCTGGACGGGGCGGTGAAGGATCAAGTGCTGCTGGACACCCCTGAATACGAGGCCCGCGCTTCGATTTCTTCTGATGGAGCAGGTGGTCTGTGGATTGCTGCTGAACGGGGTCGGCGGCAGTGGGGGCTAGATTCGCGAGGACATGAAAACGCGATGGGATTCAATGCGCAAAAACGATTGCTGCTGGGTCGCTACGACATCGCGACAGGAAAGTTTGATGAAGTGGCTGTGCCTGCGAATGGTCGGCCCACTCCTGCGCCTGATCCAAGTCCTGGGTTTGCCGTGAATGTGCCCTCCGTTTGCTTTCGTGAGGGGCAGGTGTGGCTGAGCTACCGCTACTATTCAAATCTGTTCTGGCGGGTGGCCCTTGTGCGGTATAGCCCGCAGAGCAAGGAATGGACGGAGCCAGTGGCGTTTGCGGACAGTACCATGGGACAGGATCGCCACCAGGAATTGACGCTCGGGCCAAAGGGTGGTCTGTGGATCACTTGGCCTTCCGATCTGCGAACCACCAAGGAACCTGGAGTTGCGGGTGTGCACTTGGCACAGATCAATACGGACGCCAATTTGCAGGTGATGCCGACGGAATCTGAAGTGCAGGTCGCCCGTTCGCCAGAGCCGACTCCCTACCTGAATGAGCCGACACCACCGAGATCGCTGGACGATCATCACATTTGGAAAATCGGGGGCAAGACCTATCGACTGGTCTGGGGGGATTTGCATCGCCATACAGATATTTCAAATTGTCGCACAGGCTTTGATGGCTGTGTGATGGAGGCCTACCGCTACGCCTATGACCTCGCCGGACTGGATTTCTTGGGAACTTCTGATCACACGGACATCGCCAAGGCATATTCTCCCTACGAGTGGTGGCACACTCAACGCCAAGTCGATGTTTTTCACGCGCCAAGTAGCTTTGCTTCCCTCTACGCCTATGAGCGGGAGCAGGTGTTCCCTTGGGGACACCGCAACGTGGTCTTCGCAAAGCGTGGAGGTCCGATTGTGTACATCAATCGGGCCACTTATAGGCAGTCTCAGTGGCAGCAGGATCTGCCCGTTTCACCTGGAATCCAACCAATCCAGCCGACGGAACTATGGGATGTCTTGAAACGCTACAACCAACCCTGCGCGATCATCAGCCACACGGGTGCGACGGGCATGGGTACGGACTGGACGAAGTATGAGAAGGGTATCGATAACACTTATGAGAATACGGTCGAAATCTTCCAAGGCGCACGCGTCAGCTATGAGGCGCTTGGCGCAGCACAGCCTACAGTCGGCCTGCGAGTGGGTGAAAACTACACGCCTCATAAGATGGCTGGTGAGGAGCATCCGAAACCGCCAGGCGTGATTACCGACTTTGATGCAGGCTTTGCCAAAGCGCCCGGCTACAACAATGGCGTCTATCAGAAGGCCTTGTCTGTGGGTCACAAGCTCAGCGTTTTCGCATCGAGTGATCACATCGCTACACACACTTCGTTTGGGGGTGTTTATGTGGAGGAGTTTACCCGGGAAGGCATCATCACAGGCTTCAAGGCTCGACACACTTGCGCAGCCACAGACAAGATCTTTGTCGAACTAAGCTGTGGCGATCACCTGATGGGCGAGGTCTTTGAGACTGACAAAAAGCCAGTGCTGACCTTTCAGATCTTCGGCACGGCCCCAGTGAAGCGCGTGACGATCATCCGCAATGAAGAAGACTACCACGTCATTGAACCCAACAAGAAATCGGTGTCGGGCAGTTGGGCGGATGCCTCGCCCGTCGCAGGAGAGAATCGCTATTACCTGCGAATTGAGCAGAAGGATGGCAACATGGCGTGGTCCTCGCCGCTGTGGATCACCGTGAGGGATTCGGGTCAGTGATACTCCTTGAACACAACCCGAAGGCGCGACTCAAGCTGGGGGATCTTCCACTTTTCCTTGGGCTCGATCAGGGCAAGTGACATGCCTTTTTTACCAGCGCGCGCCGTTCGGCCGCTGCGGTGGGTGTAGTATTCGAGTTGATCGGGAAGTTGGTGGTGAATGACGAAGGAAAGATCCGCGACATCAATGCCGCGTGCGGCGACATCGGTGGCGATGAGGAACTGGACGCGTTGCTTCTTGAAGGCTCGCATGACTTTGTCACGCTCCTTTTGCATGAGGTCGCCCTGCAATACATCAACAGGGAGGCCTAGTGCAGCGAGTTCTCTGCAAAGCGCGACTGCCCCCGCCTTTGTCCGGCAGAAAATGAGCCCGCGCGCATCTCCCTGGCGCTGGAGGAAGTCGGCGATGAACTCCGACTTATTTGTGCGATCACAGTAAATGTAGCGATGGTCGATATCGCGATTCACGACGTGCCCTTGATCGATTTGGATCGTTCGGGCTCCAGGGGACATGCAGCCTTTGATCAGTTGGTTGATGGCCTCTGGGAAGGTTGCAGAAAAGAGCCAAGTGCTGACTCTTTGCGGCGTGAGTCTGAGAATTTCGGTGAGTTCTCTCTTGAAACCCATGCTGAGCATTTCGTCCGCTTCATCCAAGACGACGCGCTGGACGGATTCAAGAGTCAGCGCATCTTGCTGCAGGAGATCGATGAGTCTTCCCGGTGTCGCAACGACGATATGAGTGGGGCGGCGCAGCGCTTCGATCTGGCGATCCATGTTGTCACCTCCGCACAGGACCTCGACGAAGATTTTGTCGGTGTATTTGGTGAAGCGGAAAAGCTGTTTGCCAATCTGTTTCGCCAGTTCGCGGGTGGGGGCGATGACGAGCCCTTGGATGTCGCGATGTTTGGGATTCATCTTGGTTAGCAGCGGCAGTCCAAAGGCAGCCGTTTTGCCTGTGCCGGTTTGCGCTTGGGCGATCAGGTCGCTGCCGTCGTGGAGGAGGAACGGGATGACTTTTTGCTGAACTTCAGTGGGCGTGGTAATGCCAAGTTCTTCCAGACCACGGATCATGTCCGGTGGAATTCCGAGGGTTGCAAAGGGATGCGTCGTTTCAGGCATGAGTTGCTGTGCTCCATGATCAAGGAGTTTGCCAGCGGCATCTGTAGAGAAAGCAGGCGTTTTGACATCAATTGTGGTCGTGAAAATCCCATTTCAGGCTCCTGGAGATGCCTTGACCGTTGCACTTTGACCAAGCTGGGTATAGGTCCCGCCGCACCTTCCCCTGATTTCTACTATGTCCGCAAAGCCCACTCTGATCTACACTCTCACTGACGAAGCCCCAGCACTTGCCACCCGGTCACTGCTTCCGATCGTTGCTTCCTTCACCAAATCGTCTGGAATCAATGTTGAGACGCGGGACATCTCCTTGGCTGGGCGGATCATTGCAAATTTCTCGGATCGACTGTCTGAAGACCAGCGGGTCTCAGACGATCTGGCTTACCTTGGTCAACTCTGCGTGAAGCCTGAGGCGAATATCATTAAACTGCCAAACATCAGCGCGTCGGTACCGCAGTTGAAGGAAGCAATCGCTGAACTTCAGGCGCAAGGCTACGCGCTGCCAGACTATCCCGAGAACGCACAGACAGAAGCGGAAAAGGAGCTCAAAGCCCGCTATGCCAAGGTAATGGGTAGCGCGGTAAATCCGGTGTTGCGGGAGGGGAATTCTGATCGCCGTGCACCCAAGGCGGTAAAAGAGTATGCGCGGAACAACCCTCACTCCATGGGTAAATGGTCAGCGGATTCGAAGACCTCCGTCGGGACGATGACAAAGGACGATTTTTTTGCGAATGAGAAATCCGTCGTCGCGTCTGAAGCCACGGATGTGAAGATCGAACTGATTGCCAAAGATGGCACGACGAAGATTCTTAAAGCGTCAACTCCGCTCAAACCTGGTGAGGTGCTGGATGGAACGGTTCTGCGGAAGGCCTCCCTGGTGGCGTTTATCGAGGCGCAGATCGCCAAGGCGAAAGCCGATGGAGTGCTCTTTTCCGTCCACCTCAAAGCGACGATGATGAAGGTGTCTGACCCGATCATCTTTGGCCACTTCGTGAAGGTGTTTTTCAAAGACGTGATCGCGAAACACAATGAAACGTTTGTCGAATTGGGGGTCGACTTTAACAATGGCTTCGGGGATTTGATCGCGAAGCTGGGCAAACTGCCTGCAGAGAAGAAGGCGGAGATTGAAGCAGATATCGACGCTGCATACGCCAATGGACCTGCGCTGGCGATGGTGAACAGCGATAAGGGCATCACGAATTTGCATGTGCCGAGCGATGTGATTGTGGATGCCTCCATGCCTGCAATGATCCGAACCTCTGGCCAGATGTGGAATGCAGCAGGGAAGCAGCAAGACACCTTGGCGGTGATCCCTGATAGCAGCTACGCTGGCATCTATCAGGTCGTGATCGACTTCTGCAAAAAGAATGGTGCTCTCGACCCCAAGACAATGGGGACGGTGCCCAACGTGGGGCTGATGGCTCAGGCTGCAGAGGAGTATGGATCCCACAACAAAACCTTTGAAATACCTGCCGATGGGGTGGTGCGTGTGACCGACAGCGCTGGTAATGTCCTGATTGAGCACACCGTCGAGGCGGGCGATATTTGGCGCGCATGTCAGACCAAAGACGCACCGGTCCAGGATTGGGTAAAGCTCGCCGTCAGCCGTGCACGTGCGACTGGTAGCCCCGCTGTATTTTGGCTGGATGAGAAGCGTGCGCATGATGCACAGATCATCGCCAAAGTGCGGAAGTACCTGACGATCCACGACACCACAGGGCTGGACATACGCATTCTGCCGCCAGCGGAGGCGTGCCAGTTCACCATGGAGCGCATCGTGAAGGGGGAGGATACCATTTCGGTGACGGGGAATGTGTTGCGAGATTACCTCACCGATTTGTTTCCGATTTTGGAGGTCGGCACGAGCGCGAAGATGCTGTCTATTGTTCCTCTGATGAACGGTGGCGGTCTCTTTGAGACAGGCGCAGGAGGGTCTGCACCGAAACATGTCGAGCAGTTTCTTGCGGAGAACTATCTGCGTTGGGACAGTCTGGGTGAGTTCCTGGCACTAGCAGTTTCGTTCGAACACCTCAGCGAAACCTGCAAGAACGCCAAAGCCAAAGTTTTGGCGGACACTCTGGATGCCGCGACGGGTAAGTTCCTGGCGGAAGACCGCTCTCCAGGTCGCAAACTTGGCACCATCGATAATCGCGGCAGCCATTTCTACTTGGCGTTGTATTGGGCGGAGGCGCTGGCTGCGCAAACCTCAGATGCGGAGTTGTCTGCGCAGTTCAAACCGATTGCCGAAGAACTTGCTGCCAATGAAACGAAGATCGTTGAAGAATTGATTTCCGTGCAAGGAAAGCCTGTGGACATTGGCGGCTACTATAAGCCCGACGAAGTGAAGACTGTCGCCGCAATGCGCCCCAGCGCTACTTTGAACGCGATTCTCGCGAAGGTCTGATGCTACTTCTGATAGATCGGCAGGAAGTGGTGATACACTGAGAGGCTGAGGAGGGAGAGTGCGGTGGCATAGACTGCCCCTGCGCTCTTTTCGTTGCCGTTTCTCGGTGCCCATGAGCCGTCAGGCGATTGGGCTGAGATGAGAATCTGCTCTGTGCGGCGGCGGGCTGTGGCAGCGTGGTCTCCTCCTCGCTGATACATGCCCTGGGCGTAATAATAGTTGCCGTAGAAGAACCAGGGCTCGGTGAGCTCCGGCGGGGAACTGAGGAGCCAGTTGGCAGAGCCGATGACCTCAGGCGTCTCATATTGGCCTGCCACCTGGAGCGACAGCAAACCTGCGGCAGTGGTCGAAAAGGTCTGCCGTCCGCCATAGGGTTCATAGCTGAATGGGGCGTCGCCTTTGGGATTGCCGTTGGCGTCGCGTTCGGCACGATAGGAGCGCTTGATATAGGCGACGGCGTTATCGATTGCGCTTTTGGGCACATCGAAGCCAGCGTTCTTTGCGGCGCGCAGGCTCATGAGTTGCCAAACGGAAACGGAAATATCGGAGTCGCTCGAGGCGGGTTCGTAGCGCCAGCCGCCGCGATTCGCTTCGTTCTTGGGGACTGCCTGGGCACGGACGATGAGGTCAACGGCGCCGCCGATGCGCTGATGCAGCAGCTTGTCGGTGGCGTCATCTGGCGCATGACCATACATTTCCGTCATCATGAGGGTGATGATACCGTGGCCATACATGCGCGAGCGGTCGGAACGTCCCAGATAGCCGGTATCATCCGGCTCAATGTAGTCCACGACGTATTTCAGCGCCTTGCCCGCAGCTTTGCCTTCTGGTGTCGGATCATCCGGCATGTGGCCCACAGAGGCGAGGCCCATGAGTGCGAGCGATGTCATCGCAGCACTGTGGGAAGGCATGTCGCCATGTTTCGGGTCGGCGGTGGATTTATCGTCAGTGATCAGCCCCGCAGGCTTTTGCTGCCTGACGAGCCAAGCTACGGCTTTATCGACGGCAATCTTAACCTCTGGTGAGATCAGATTTGGCTTGGGGTCTGCGGCGTGGGTAGTCACGCACAGCAGGAGAAAGAGGGCAGGGAGGACTTGCTTCATCGCTGTTTGGAGCGGGTGGCGATCGACTTGTAGTAGTTTTCGATGGCTGCGCGGTATTCGGGGGGGGCGTCTTGACGGGTGGCCTCGCTGAGTTCTTCGGCGGTCTTGGAGGGGAGGTGCCCCCAGTCACCCTGGACAAGGATGAGTTCGCCAGTCATTGCGCCGTCCTTCAGTTGGGTGTCAAAGTTGCCACCTTCAGATGAATTCTGGGAGGTGTTGTTCTGTGATTGCTGCTGATTTTTCGCGAGGTTCTGCGGTGATTTAGATTGTTGAGACCCGGGCACTTTTCCTTGGTTGCGTGCTTGTGCCATCGACTGCTGCTGGCTTTGATTGGCGTCGGAAAGGCTCTGCTGGGCACCTTGCTGCTGTTGCTGTCCTTGCTGTTGTCCCTGTTGTTGCTGCTGCTGATCACCGGATTGGCTGGGCTGGTCTCCCATGGCCGGGTGCACGGTTTGATCGAGTTGATCCAGCGCCTGTGCGAGAAGGGTGCTCTGGAGCTGTTGGAAAGGATCCGCAGCCATTGCGGGTGGTGCGTTGTCGGCGGAGCGTTCAGCTGCTTTGGACGCCTGTTGGGCTGCGGCAGTCGCTGCCTGCGATGACTGTGGCGTCGGGGTATTAGGATTCTCTTTCGCTGTCTTGGCTGCCTGCTGCAGTTCCTTGCTGGCTTGAGCGACCTGCTGTGCGGTAGGTTCATCACCAAGTCTCTGCGCGTGCCGTGCGACGCGTTCCAAGTCATGCGCTGCCTGTGCTGTTGCCATGCCGGTGGAAACGGGCTGGGATAGTTCTTGGGTGACGGCTTGTTCCGAGGTTTCGGCCGCCTGACGTCCAATCTCTGCGAGCGCCTTCTGCATGACTGGGTTTTTTGGCAATTCTTTTTCCAGCATTGCCAGTGCTGCGGCGGGATCGTCCTTGGCCATCTCTTCAATCTGCGCCAATTCCTGTGCGCGGTCATACGCTTCATCCAGAGGCTCCTGAACCCCCATCTGCTGTTCCATTTGCTGAAGGCCAGCAAGATCTTTCTCGCTAAGCTCTTTGCCTTGCTCCATCTGTGAAAAATTTTGGGCCAACTGATCTAGTGCCTCTGCCGTCTGCTGCTGCAGGGCGGCTGCAGCGTCGAGTGCTTGCGCTTGCGGTTGGCTAGCCTGGGCCTGGGCTGCTTGGCGTAAATTTTGGGCGATCTGCGGAGATTTTCCCTGCATCTGGGCGAGTGCGACGTCGGCTGTGCGTGAAAGTTGGCGCTGATCTGCTTTGGCTAGATCTGCTTGGTTGGCTTCCGTGCGAAGAGCAGCCTGAACTGCCTCCATGCGCTGAGCATCTGTGGCAGCTTTTGGCTGGATGTTCTGGGCCTGCTTGGCGACGTCATCGACAGGCTTTTCTGCCTTTGCATCCGCGGCAGCGGACTTGGTGTCTTGATTCGTCGCACGCAGATCTTGGGCGAGGGCCTTCATCATGTCGCTAACGGCTGGCGTCAGCTCTCCCAATGCTTCGCGTGCTGCATCAGCAGAAGGTGCAATGGCTGCGGCAACTTCTGCTGCCTTTTGTGCGGCGTGGTCGCGGGTAGCGACAGGGGTCGGCTGGAAATCGCGATTCGTCTGGGCTTGCTTCGCCTGATCTCGAAGTTGGTCTGCGGCATTGCGTGCGAGGTCTGCCGCTTGTTGAGCAATGTTGGCAGCGGGTTGCGTGGCTTGATCACGGCGGAGCGGCTCCGTGGCTCGTCGTAGTGCTTCAGATGCTGCGCGAGTTTGAGCGGAGTCCTGTGCGAGGTCTGGCTTGCTTCCAGGTTGCGGGCTGGGTGTTTGCGCCAATGCATCTTGAGCAGACTTCACGGCGGCATCGGCCTCTAAAGTGCGTGCGACTTTGGCGAGTTGAGTGGCTTTCTCCTGAGCTGCGGCAAGGGCTGTGGGGTCGTTTTTGGCTGCAGCTTCTTTCGTTTCGCGCGCGAGTTGATCGGCAGCTCGACTGGCGCGATTGGCATCGACAGCGCCTTGATCCGCCTGAGCGGCTGCTTGTTGGCGCAGTTCGGATTGGTCTTGGAGCTGTTTTGCTGCTTCTGCGAGGCGTTTTTGGGCTCGTTCTGTGGAGGTGAGGCCGTCCTTTGACGGACGGGGCTTCTTCGGCGGATTTTTGGCATCGTTCGCGGCGTCCTGGAGGGATGCCTTGGCGTCGTCGAGGGTTGCCAATGCGGGGTTCTCTTGGCGACCGAGTTGTTCACGCAATTGTGCGGCGCGTTGTGCCATCGTTTCCGCAATGCCTTGGGTGGCATCTGCGGCGCGGGAAAGCCTCTGGCGAAGGTTGTCTGCGGCGCCGTAAAGGTGTTCGGGGCTCTTGGTCTGGTCTTTGCGATCAAGACTTTCAGCGAGGTCGCGGGAAGCTTCTGCGATTTGATCCCCCAACTGCTCTGTCTGGCGGGCCATGCCTCGATCAGGCAGGGATGCCTCAAGTGCAGCTAAGTCTTTTTGCACGGTGGACGTGGTGGCCATGGCAGCGCGCTGTTGCTGCTGCCATTTGGGACGTTGCGAGGCGTCGCGATTGGATGGGAGCGCGCTTTCGGTCAATAGTGCGGCCTGACGGGCTTGGTGCGCGGCAGATTGCTGCGCGATCTTGGCTGTGGCCTCGGCGGCGAAGGTCTGGGCGGCTTTATTGAGGCTATCTGCGAGAGCAGCAGCTTCAGCGGCTTGCTTGCGAAGCGGTTCGGGATCTTGGACTGCGGCGTGGGTGGCTTCTTCCAAAAGGGGAAGGGGGGCAGCGCGGAGCTTCGAGACACGTTGACCCAGGAGCTGTGCTTCCTGTTGGGTGAGGGCATCAGGTGCCGTGCGTGCGGCTTCTTTGACCTGGCTCCAGAGGTCGTCTGCGGTGGCTTTCGCCTGATCCAGTGCAGACTTCATGCGGGCAAGTTGCCCCTGTGGATCAATGGCTGGTTTCCCGCGCTGCTGAAGTTGTGCGTCCTTTTGCACCTTCGCTGAGGCTTCGCGAAGCTCTCGCGTCTGCTGCTCCAGTTTGGCTGCGGTGTCTGCGAGTTTTGTCTGCGCTTCTGACCATGCTCGTAGGCGTGGATCCACGGTTTGCTGGAGGATGGCGACCTGGAGGATATTGGAATCTGCTGTTTGGCCCTTCAGGTCAGTGGCGACGAATTTAATTTGGAGGGAGTCCCCGGCCTCGAGGTGCATCGGCGGGAGAGAGAGGAGCGTCTCGATGGCGCTTTCCTTGCCTGAGGGGGCAGGGAGAGTAGCCGAGGTCCATTCACCTGCATTGAGGGAATGGGAGAGGGCAATGCTCTTCAACCCAATGTCGTCAAACGCCACTCCGCGGATGCGAAGGGATTCATCCGGCAGTGATTGGACTTGGTCCTTTGGATCCGTCAGGCTGATGCTGGGCGGTAGATCGGGGATGGTCGTGATGCGCCAAGGAGTGGATTCTTCGTTTGTGAATCCCGTCTCCGCTGCGGTGAGGCGTGGAATCCAGCTGTGATTGGCTTCTTTGACAGAAATCTCGGCGCTGACACCGTCTGGCGGGGAGATCTTTGCGGCAGTGGGTTGAGGCGGTGAGGGGTCCTCGGTATTGATGGCGACTGCTGCTAGGCTGATCGGTTGATTCACCTTCAGCGCCAGCTTGACCGTGGAACCGTCGAGAGCTTCGATGTCGCCTTGGTCTTCAGATGCTGTGGTTGGCTCCAGCCCCGTATAGGCAGGGGGTACGATGGTCTTGACAAACTCAGTGATGGCAGGGCGTGGACGGGCATCCAGCGTGTGCCAGAGGGTCTGGGCATCTCCGCCGCTGACCCGGTAGCGGAGATCTGACTGCCCAACGGGCAGTGTGGCCTCGAAGCGGGATTCGGTCAGTCGCTGCATTTCCACGGTGCGGACGGTCGCAGAAACCTCGGCGTACTCGACGAGGACCCGCTCTGGAATTTGCCCTGTCACATCCACTGCAAGAAGCATCTCGGAAACATAAGGAGCGAGTGTGCTGGCCGGGGATGGCGCAACGATCTTGATTTTGACCGAGGATGGGCGCTCAATCTTCGCAAATGGCAGCGCTGCACGAGCGAGAAATCCGGGCAGGTGGAGCTGTGGGATGAATGAGAGACCGGTTCCGACTGCAAGTAAGGCGACCAAGCGGAGTGCCCATGGGCGGAGCGATCTGGTAGGAAGAATCTTGCTCCAACGCAGGCCCACGGTTGCTGCCGCGACCTCCTTTTGTAGCTGAGCACGAAACTCTGGGGAATCAGGCACGTTGTCGGACCGGCCCGTCGTGGCCAGTTCCACAGCGGCGAGGAGTCGCTGCCGCAGGGAGGGCTCCGCAGATTCCAATAGCTTGGCCGCATCGCGAATATCCCGCGATTCATGGATAAACGAAAGCGCCTGCCTCCAGGCAACGACCATAGCAGCCAAATAAGCGAAGATGGAAAGCCACGGACGTGCCGAGTCGGGAACGAACCAAGCCCGATCAAAAAGGGCCAATACCAAAATGAGCGCCAGGGTAACCACCAAGCCAGCCAAGCAGCCCCGCCACAAAAGCAGAGAACGCCGACGAGATTGGAATGCAGAAATCGCCGCAGAGGTTTCGGACGCAAGAGCTAAAGACATGAGCGGTTAAAACGACACCAATGCCCATGATCGTGCATTTCGCCAACGCATTGACCGACGAGGCAAAAAAAATGGAAAAAAAGTTGAAGGAACTGAAAAAAGATGTATCGAGTATGTATGAAAGTAACATTGAATATTGATGAAGAGCTCCTTGATCGCGTGGTTGAGCATACCGGTGCCAGCACAAAAACAGAAGCGATCAGTATCGCCTTGAAAGAGGTTGATCGTCGCAAAAGGCTCGTTGATGTGCTCCGTGAAGGTCTCGGTGCCACCGTCGATGAGCTGAAAAACATGTTTGTGGCGGATTACGATGGTGGGGATGTTGTCATCGCAGAGGCACCAGGACCAGAAGTCGCCGCCACCACGCGCAAGCCAGTCACGTATGGCAAAGCCCTCAAAAAAGGGAAGGCTAAGACCAATGGCTAGGCCCGTGCTCGTCGATAGCTGCTGGTACATCACCCAGGCAAAAAAGGGGCAGGACCCACTTCGGGCACTGTCCCTTATTGCAGAAAGTCGGGATGTGGCTGTCTGTGGTATGGTAAAGGCGGAGGTTGGGCGGGGGCTGAGGGTCAGCCGTCACTTGGAGATGTATGAGCGCGCTTGGTCCGTGATGCTCTACGTCGATTCAAACTTCAAACGTTGGGAGGAGACGATGCGTCTCGCTTGGCATCTGGATCGGCAAGGTATCAATCTGCCGATTCAGGATGTCCATATTGCTGTTTGCGCGGCCCACATCGGGGCGGTCATTCTGACCTATGATCAGCATTTCAAAAAGATCCCTGGGATTGATTCAACGGATCAAATCTACTGAGTCCCTCAGACGAGTCGCAGGCGCTTGCGCAGCAACCACTCGACGGTTAGCAGCAAGATCACAGCGCCAAACCACCACCAGCTTGACCAGAGGATCGTTTCACGCGTGATCGTCTGTCTGCGGTCAATGTTTTGGAGCAGCTTGGGCAGTTCTGTTGCGGCCTGCTCTTCTCTGAGGAAACTGCCGCCGGATGCATTGGCCATCGTCCGCAAAAGGGGTGCGTTCATGGTTAGCTGAGCCAGTTCCTGATCGCTGGCATCGCTGGCGCGGATCGCAAGACGCAGACTGGAAGGGATTGCGGTCGAGTTCTCTGCCACTGATATTTCGTATTCTCCCGCCTTGAGCGGTGGCGTTTGACCATGGAAAATGCCAGCATGGGTGGCGTCTGCAGCGAGTTCGATGGTGGCGACATCGACGCCGCCTTGGCGGACGAAAGCAATGGGATTCCCCGCGACAATGAGGTCGCCTTTGGCATCGCGAAGACGGACTCGTATCTCCGCCTGTTCTCCAGAGCGGATGCGCAACTGGTCTGTTCCGATGGCAACCCTCTGGTCTTCTGCCTGAAAGGGTGGGGCGGCGATCCACGCGGCAATTTGCATCCAGAGACGCTGATGATACAGATCTGCCACCTGATAACGCCAGCGCCAGAGTTCGTCGGAGGCGAGATAAAGTACGGCACCTGCACCGGATGGGCGAAAAATCACTGCTGGAGTGGTTGCGGGTCCGTTGGACAGAGTTGCGTAGGTTTGCGCGCCGGGAAGCGCTTTCGCCGTGGCGACCCACTGAGCCGGTGGAAGGGTCGGCCAGAGTTGCTCGTTACTGCTGCGGGAGGCGCTGAGCAGTAGCGCAGAGGGTGTGTTCTCGCCAGACTGCAATTTCCATGTCAGAGGTGGGGTTAGTCCGCTGGGTGCAGAGGTCCAAGTCACGGGTACGAGCGATGCGGTATTGCCCTGCGCCCATGCCTTCATGTGCCCACGGCGACCATCGACCCAGACGAGTCCACCACCGCGTTTTTCTACAAATTCAACGATCCAATCGACCTGTTCGCTTTTGAATCGGCCTGGTGAAACGTCGCCGAGGATGATCAGGTCGTAGGTGAGGAGGTCGTCCCGAGTGGCGGGGAATTTTTTGGCGAGTTCACCTTCTGCTGCGGGCTCAGCGTAATC
>CAZCAL010000061.1:0-903 GCA_964496625.1 uncultured Verrucomicrobiaceae bacterium
CGCCGGGCAATTCGACAAGGTCGCGCATCCAAAGCGGCTGCAGGCAAAGCAGATGGAGGCACTGGCTTCGCAGGGGATCGGGGCGAAGGTTGGGGTGATCCAATTTGCAGGCCGAGTGAAGGATGGGACCTACGGCGTGCAATTCAATGCGGACGGTAACGGTTGGTCAAGCCGGTGGCCTGAGTGGGCCTATGAGGTTGCTAGGGAGGCTCTGCTGCACAATAAGCGGGTCTGGGTGATTTATGAGGGCGATATGCCCTTTGGTCCGAATCTGCTCCAGGTGCTGATCTTTCCTTATTCGGTCTGACCTCCGCGATGATCGGACGGTGGTGGGCCGCAGACGTGTTGTCGTCCGCATTCGACGACGAGATAAAACGCATTTGGGGAGCAGTGAAGCTAATTCTGACCGTTTGGGGCGGTTTGACCATCGTGGCTATGCTAACGCTGCTTATAGGCCCTTTGACTGGCTTCCTTGGACAAAGATCTATGCTTTCACGGGCTGAACTCGAAGAACCTTCTGCCCAGGAGATCATTGAGGAGGCCAAGGTAGTGCTGCGATCCTGTCCGTTGGGTGAGGAACGGTTTGAATCGGTAGTTCACCGTTACGCCTCTCCGCGCGGATTTCCCAATGATCATCTGGATGCTCTGGCGATTCGGACCTCACCCTTCGCCAAGGATGAATTGACGCTCGATGGCAGCGGAACACGGTGGCAGCGCTGTGATCAATTGACTGGGGCCATGGCGGATGCCTTGCAATTTGTTGGCGAGTGGAGGGGTGCGGGGGAGACTGATTGGTTCCCAACGCTATCGCAATTGAAGACCAGCGAGTTCTTCGCATATCCAGACCGGATCGTCTATCACGGAGATCTCGTGACGGCTGTGACGATTGTCTTCGTGCGACCA
>CAZCAL010000061.1:913-7361 GCA_964496625.1 uncultured Verrucomicrobiaceae bacterium
CGGACGGCATGGTGTTTTACTTTGATTGTCAGACCTGAGTTGTCCTTGGGGTGACTCCAGGTTTTTGGGGTTGGTGGGCAAGGTTGGAGTTGGGGCTCAGAGTCACGCTCTGCGGGCACCCTCAACGCAGGATTTCGTCCACCTGGATGTCAATCGTCTCCTGGTGAACCGATCTGGGGGCCTCTGCATATTCCGATTTCACCAGAGTGGACGAGCTTGTAGGCGGGACAAACAGTCGCTTTGCACTGTAAACGAGCGCAGCGATGCCCGAGACGGCAAGGCCTGCCAGTAAAACGAAGAAGCCGACAAAAATGATCAGAGCTACCAGTCCTGCTGCCAATGTTGCAAATACAGCTAGAGCCAGGTAGCCCTTCCAGGTGCGGGGTCGAAACTGAAGGACTCTCGCTTGCATGATTGGAACAGTGCAGGCGTTCTGGCGGAGTGAAAGGCGAAAAATACTTCGATTTTGGAACGCCTTAGTCGTTCCAGAGAGCCAAAGCAAAGCACAAAAGCACCCCGATACCCCACAAGAGCCAGGCATCGTAGATGAAGTAGGTGTAGCCGATCATGATCGCCCCCAAAATCATCTTCTTGGGCTGGACGGTCGTCTTTCCATACAGCAGCGCTCCCATGCCGATGGCTCCAAAAATGAGCGATGCATAAAAGGCGGATTCGGAGGGCATGCTGCTCAAACGTTAAGGCTTGCTGGGCATTGCAAAAGATCACTGCGGGTCTGCAAATCGCCACTTGGGTTCTGCGGCAGGCGTTTCGTTCAGCAACGACGCCCGAACAAGCTCGATCGGGATTGGGCCGAGGGTCAGGATTTGATGGTGAAACTGGAGGTCTGTCATCTTTCCAGATTCAACGAGTTCTCGATGCAGGGCCATCAGTTGCAGCCCCCCCAGCATGTAACCGCATTGGTAGAGAGGCGAGTAGTCACCCTTGATGAAGCGCCGCACCTCGCTGGTGGCCCCAAACTTTTCGTGGCCTACGCGGTCCGTCAAAAATCGAACCATTTCGGGTGGCTGCATTTCTCCGAGATGAAACTTCAACGTCACGATGATCCGGGCGCAGCGATGCATCCGCCAAAACAGGGCACCGATTTTTTCCGCTGGCGTTTGGTGGTAGCCGAGATCCCAGAGGCGCATTTCCCAGTAGAGCGACCATCCTTCCACGTAGAACGGTGTGCTGAAACGACCACGATAATCGCGATATCGGTCTGCCATGTATCGCTGGAGGTGGTGGCCGGGGATCAGTTCGTGGGGAACCACGTTGTGCATGAAGGGGCGGCTATTGCCGCGCATCGCCATCTGTTTGTCCTCCTGTTTCATGTCCGTCGTCGCAAAGGCGATGATCATGTCATGGCCCGCATACGCCGCATAAGGCATCTGTTTTTGCTCTTTGGATGAGAGCATCCGTGTGCCCCACCAGGCTTCGCACTCTGGCGGCACGGTGACGAGCTTTTTATCTTTCACGAAGGCAATGGCTTTGTGGGCTTCGTCGCGGACCATGGCTTCCTGCTCGCCGGGCTGCACATGCAGGTCTTTGACTTTCTTTAAGGCCGCCTTCCAGTCATCTCCCAGTTCCATCTCTTGGGCTGCGGCCTTCATCTGTGCTTCGCACCAGGCGAATTCGCGTTCTGCGATCCCGATGAGTTCGGCTGGGGTGTACGGGATGAATTCGTAGCCCAACTGCCGGGTCAATTCATCAGTGCCGATCGACTTGCCGATTAGCGGGCCGTCATCGTCACCCTTGATGCCTGCGACTTCTTCATTGAGATGCTTTTGGTAAGCCTCTAACGCCTTGGTGGTCTCATCGTAGGGTTGTCTGACCCACCAGCTAAAGTCTGGGACAAATGTGTCTTGGTTATCGAACCACTGCTTGAGTAGGTCTGCCTGGTGTTTGCAAATCTCCGCACAACGCATCGCCTGATACGCGCTGGGAATCGCAATGGCGTCTTTCTTTGCGGGTGTTTTGCCCTTCGCAGCCTTTAGTCCGTCGAGTGCTTTGCGAATCTGCCCGGGCAGCGGTGCCAGCTTCGCTGCTGCAGCCTCTGGCGGGAGAGTTGCGCCCTGGACGCGACCATCGAGCATCTCGTCAATCACCGTTCGGAACGGTAGCCACGGCGCGAGTTCGGACCGTTCTTCGCCCTGGCGTTTTAGTTCGTTGAGGTCGGAGTCGAGAGTGATCCGCATCAGGACCTCATCGATCCCATCACTGCCAGTCAATTTTTTTGCAGACAGTCCGCCTAGCCTTTGTTGCCAGGATTGGGCGAGGGCCTTTTCTGCCTCCAACTCTGTGGCGGTCGCTCCGGCGGCTGACCAATGGCGTGAAAAGAGTTCCTCATCGGCAGAGAATCGTCGCACCACGTCCGGCATGAGCGTTGGATCTCCCCAGAGTGCCATCGGCGAGGCAAGCAGCGTAGCGCCGACGACAAATGAGCGAAAGGGAAGAGGGGCAGGGGAGTCCATTGGCATGGTAGGGGGGTGAAGTTACGCAATAATCGACAAATCGGAAGAGTATTGTTTGGCGCACCTCATCCGTGACGGAATCGCAATCGTAGCTATGATTTGCTTCCAATGAATCAGCCGCAAGACAAAGCCCCAGAACAAATAATCCCCGAGAGTCAGGGAGACGATGCTTTGGTGGCGGCTGATCTTCCCTCTGAAAAGTTGACCGCTGAGCAGCAGATGGCGCAGTTTGAGGAGTTGCTCAAGGAGGAGGACTGGGGCCACCAGCCTTGCTAGCCGCGCGGCATGAGCCCCAGTTGGGTGGCGGTTAAAGGATTGGGCAGTGGAGCGCTGGTGTACAGTTCAGAAAATCTAGAACTTGAGGGCAACTATCGTGTCAAGGTGCCGTTGGCATCATAAATGCTGCTTGACTCGGAGGGCAGGCAGGTGATTGATTCGCCCTTTCTTCTGGGAAACCCCCTATGATGGAGTGGGACAAGATTATTTGGCTTTCGTGTTATGTGTTGGTGTTCGCCGGGCTTTCAGCCTTTGGCGCGCATCGCATCAAGGTATTGTGGCATTATTGGCGGCATCGCCATGACGTGCCCAAACCGCTTTTTCAATTCGAAGAGTTGCCCCGGGTAACTGTTCAGTTGCCTATTTTTAACGAATTCCACGTCGTGGAGCGACTGGTGAAATCTGTCTGCGAACTCGACTATCCAAAAGATCGGGTTCAGATCCAGGTCCTGGACGATTCGACAGACGAGACGGTCTCCGAGGCATCCCGTGTCGTTGCAGAGATGCAGGCCCAGGGATTTGACATCCAATATCGCCATCGCACGAATCGCGAGGGCTTTAAGGCCGGGGCGCTGGATGCCGCGATGTCGTCCGCTACAGGCGAATTTGTCTGTATTTTTGACGCTGACTTTGTCCCTGGAAAAGACTACCTCCGCCAGTTGATCCACTTTTTCAGTGATGAAAAGGTCGGCATGGTCCAGGCGCGTTGGGGTCACATCAACAAGAACTTCTCCCTGCTGACGAGACTCCAGGCACTGTTTTTGGACGGGCATCTTGTCCTGGAGCAAACCGCCCGCAGTCGTCGTGGCGAGTTTTTGAACTTCAATGGCACCGCCGGGATCTGGCGTCGGGCCGCGATCGAAAGTTCCGGTGGCTGGCAGCATGATACGCTCACGGAAGATTTGGACCTCAGTTACCGTGCGCAGCTCAACGGATGGCGATTCATCTATCTAAAGGACGTCGTAGTGCCTGCGGAATTGCCGCCAGACATGGATGGCTTCAAGTCCCAGCAGCACCGCTGGACAAAGGGCTCCATTCAGGTCTGCAAAAAGGTCCTGGGCAACGTCTGGCGCAGCGATGTGTCGCTGGCGCTGAAGTTGGAGGCCACTGCTCACCTGACCTCAAACTTTGCTTATTTGCTGACGCTGTGCACGCTCGTGCTGATGTATCCTGCCAACTTCATTCTTGAGTCGTCCTGGCAAAAAGCGGTCTTTGTGGACATCCCCGTCTTCCTCTTCGCCTCGCTTTCAGTGATTAGCTTCTATCTGGTCGCCCAGGGTGCGCAGAGCAAGTGGGGCTGGCTCAAGGCCATTCCGTATCTGCCTTTGCTTCTGGCTCTGGGGATCGGGATGTCCATCAACAACGGCAAGGCCGTGATTGAGGCGTTGCTGAATAAGAAGTCTGATTTCGTTCGCACGCCGAAATACGGCGTCGAGAACCGCTCCGATGCCACGAAACAGAAGGCTCACTACAAGGCTGGCAAGTCCCTCTGCTTATGGATTGAGGTCGCCATCACCCTTTACTTCGGCTTCCTTGTCGGACTTGCCATCTCTCGTGGCCAGTGGGCTTCATTGCCCTTCCTGATGCTGTTCTTCTCCGGTTTTGCCTATGTCGCAGCGGGCTCGCTGCTGAAGCGCCTCACCATGGGCGTCGGCTCGCCGCCGGAGCCCCCCGTGACCCCCGACGTTCCAGTCACGGCTTGATCGGTGGTCTTGCCTGCGGATTTCCGCCTTGCCTCCTCGGCGAATCCTGGCTCTTTAGCAGGCTCCCGTTCACTCCTTTTTACCCTCAATTCCATTCCCCATGTCCAACGATACCAAATCACAAACCGCATTGATGGAGAAGATCGTCTCCCTTTGCAAACGCCGCGGCTTCATCTTTCAGAGTAGCGAGATCTATGGCGGCTGCGGTGGTGTCTGGGATTACGGTCCGCTGGGAGCTGAGCTGAAGCGCAATCTGCGCGATATCTGGTGGCGCACCATGACCCGCGACCGTGAGGACGTGCTGGGCCTCGATGCCTGCATCCTCATGAACCCTGCCATTTGGAAGGCCAGCGGTCACATTGATACCTTTGCCGATCTCATGCGCGAATGTTCGCTGACAAACAAGCGGGTGCGAGCAGACCATGTGGAGCCGCAGTCCGGCACGGTGCTGAAATACGCCGGTGCTCAGGCACCAAATGGCTGGCGCTGGGATCGCCCGATCACTGCGCTCCTCAAGAATGGGGAGCATATCGAGAGCTTCCGCAAACGCGTCCGCGCGCTCATTGCTCAAAATGCTGGCGAGTCAGCGGGCAAACCAGAAGAGATCGAACTGGTGAACGAAGAGAAGATCGACACCGTCAATGACAGCGTCAATTTCCACCCGGAAACAGGCGGCATGTTGGGCGAGGCTCGCCCATTCAATCTGATGCTGAAGACCTACCTCGGCCCGACAGCGACGGAGGCTGACGTTACCTATCTCCGTCCAGAAACAGCCCAGGCAATCTTTGCCCAGTTCAAGAACGTCTTTGATTCCAGTCGCGTGAAGGTGCCATTCGGCATTGGTCAGATCGGCAAGGCCTTCCGCAACGAAGTGACACCGAAGAACTTCACCTTCCGTAGCCGCGAGTTTGAGCAGATGGAATTGGAATTCTTCATTAAGCCAGACGAAGCCGTGGAAATCATCTGCGGTGAAGTCGCCGGCTGGCACGAAGGCGCTGATTTGACCGAGCCGCAGCCAAACTGGGGCTGGGAGCTGTGGCACCGCTACTGGGTGGATCAGCGCACCAAGTTTTATGAGGGCATTGGGCTTGGGGACGTGTTGGAGTATTACTGGCAGACACCAGATGATCTCGCCCACTACGCCCGAGCCTGCGTGGACATTTTGTGCGAGTTCCCTTTCGGGACCGAAGAATTGGAAGGCATTGCTGCTCGTGGTGAATTCGATCTTTCGCAGCACCAAAAGCACAGCGGCAAGACCCAGGAGGTCTTTGACGAAGATCTCAAAAATGCCGCAGCCAAGCTCACCGACGAGCAAAAGGAAGCCCTCATCCAGAAGCGACTCGCTGCCGAAAACGCCAAGACTAAAGGCCAGCCGCAATCGGAGACTGACGTGCGAGCCTGGTTCGAGCGTCTCTTCAAAGGCAGCTACGTTCCCCACGTCATTGAGCCTTCCGCAGGTCTCGACCGCATGGCCCTGGCCATCATCGCGAAAGCCTTCGATGAGTCGGAGAAGGTGGATGAAAAGGGCAAGAAGGAAACCATTACCGTGTTGCGCTTCCATCCGCGAGTCGCGCCGATTAAGGTCGGAGTATTCCCGCTCCTGAAGAACAAGCCGGAACTCGTGGCCAAGGCGCGCGAGGTCTATCAATTGCTAAAGCGCCACATGAATTGCTTCTACGACGAGTCAGCCTCGATCGGTCGCCGCTACGCCCGCCAGGACGAAGTCGGCACGCCTTTCGGTGTGACCATCGACTTCGAGACGTGCGGCGAGAAGGGCCCAGAATTGGAAGACACCGTGACTCTCCGGCATCGGGACGGTGGAACCCAGGAGCGAGTGAAAATCAGCGAACTCCTCGGCAAACTACTTCCGCTGGTTAGCTGAGGCTGGTATGACGCGGTGGAGGGGGGCGGTTAAGCCCACCCTCCTTGAGTCTTTGTTCTCCGCACTACCAGGCCTTGATCTTCCAGAGCTCATACAGCTCTTTGGGGAGTTCTGCG
>CAZCAL010000061.1:7371-15481 GCA_964496625.1 uncultured Verrucomicrobiaceae bacterium
TGAAGCGGGAGGGCTTTTGCATGATGTCTCCATCCCGGGCTTGGTGCCAGATGAGGGGATAGGTCAGGTAAAGTTCGTCCTTGGCGCGGGTGATGGCGACGTAGAAAAGGCGGCGCTCTTCCTCCAAGGCGCCAAAGCCGCCGTCATCAATGGCGCGGCTGTGGGGAAACATGCCGTCCGCTAGCCAGACGGCGAATACGGAGTGCCACTCTAAACCCTTGGCCTGATGGATGGTGGTGAGGGTGACGGCTTCGCGGTCTTGGTTCTCCGCCGGTTTGTTGTCGGTATCCACACCGGAAAGAAGGGCAAGCTGGCTGAGGAACTCCATGGGATCACGGAAGTTTTCGGCAAAGTCGCTGAGCTGTTCGAGATCCTGGAGGCGCTGTTCGAAGTTTTCAAACTTCACCTTCATGTAGTCTGAATAGACGCCCTCGATGATGCTTTGAATCATGCTGCGGGGTGGGACGGGGTTCCCTTCTTCGGTGACGAGTTCCTCCAGGGTGTAGGCGAACTGTTCCCAGGTGGCGGCGGCTTTTTTTGGCACCTTCAGGCTATGCAGGGCGGTAGCGAGGGCGGCACGGGGCACGATCTCTGCCTGATGGACGCCGCTACGGCACCAGTCTGCCCAGAGGCGTGCGCTGCTGGTGGTGCCAATGCCATTGATGAGTCGGGCGATGCGCATGAAGCTGACCTCATCCTGGCGGTTGACGATGAGCTTCATGAAGGCGGCGATGTCCTTGATGTGGGCCTGCTCAAAGAAGCGCAGACCACTGGTGATCTGGAAAGGGATGCCGCGGCTGGTCAGCTCCATTTGAATTTCCATGGAGTGGAAGTGGGCGCGGTAGAGCACGGCGATCTCCCGAAGATCTACGCCTTCATCCTGAAGTTCAAGAATCCGCTGGGCGACAAAGGCCGCTTGGGCGCTGGGGTTATCCAGCGGGACGAGCGCGGGCAACATGCCGCCAGGAGGTCGGGCGGGCTGGAGGCTCTTGCGGATCTGACCACGATTTTCTGCAATGGCGGCATTGGCAAGGTTCAGGACTTCGGGGACGGAGCGGTAATTGACCTCGATCTTATGGACGTGGGTGCGGGTATGCTTCTCCGGGAAGCGCAGGATGTTTTGCACATCAGCTCCACGCCAGGAGTAGATCGACTGGGCGTCGTCGCCGACGACCATGAGATTGCCGTTTTCCCCGACGAGGAGGTCGATCATGCGGCACTGGAGGCCGTTGGTATCCTGGAACTCATCGACAAGGACGAACTGGAACTGACGCTGGAAGCGCTCCCGGATGTCGTCGTTGTCCTCCAGGAGGTGGACGGTCTGGGAGAGCAGGTCATCGAAGTCCATGCTATTGGTGTCGCGCTTCTTTTGCTCGTAGAGGCCCCAGATGGTTTCGATCTGATCTTCGACCTGGACGAAGTAGGGGAAGCGATCAGCGATGACTTCGTGGAGGCCTTCAAGGGTATTGATGAGGAGGGAGAAGATCTCGCAGAGAACACCGCTTTTGGGAAAGTTGTAGGCAGTGGTATCAATGCCGCTGGTGGCGACAACGGTGTCCATGAGGGATTTCTGGTCCTCGCGATCCATGATAGAATAGCCCTTTTTGAAACCAACGAATTCCGCATGGTGGCGCAGGATGCGATTGCCAATGGAGTGGAAGGTGCCGCTCCAGAGGCGCTGAGTCTCCACCGGGACCAGGCCCTGGACACGGTCAATCATCTCGCGGGCGGCTTTGTTGGTGAAGGTGAGCAGGAGGATGTTCTCCGGCATGATGCCATTATCGAGGAGCCAGGCGACGCGGTAGGTGAGAGTGCGGGTCTTTCCAGAGCCTGCGCCGGCGATGACGAGGGCCTGACCGGGCGCGCTGGTGACGGCCTCATATTGCTGCTCATTGAGCTGCGCCTTGTAATCGATCTGCGTCAGGCGGTCAGTGTGGGAGGTGTGGGAGGTGTGGAGCGTGTATTCGCGGGGCATGGTGGCGCGGATACAAGGCTGGGGAGGGGGATGGTTGCAAGCGCTTCTTCTTTCCTTGCGGACTGCGCTGCGGATCGTGGCCAAATCAAATTTGATGTTTGATCTGGGGTGTCCGCTTCGTATTGACAGGCTCCCAACTTCAAATCCGGACCCACCATGAAGAACCGATTGCTCGCCCTACTCACCCTCGCCACTGCGGCGCTTACCCCGCTGGCTGCGCAAGCCCAGCTCAAACTGAACGCAGGAGACCACATCGCCATCCTGGGCGGCACCACGCCGGACCGGATGCAGCACAGTGGCTGGCTGGATACGCTGATCCATGCGGCGAACCCTGACAAGGACATCGTGATGCGTAATTTGGCCTTCTCTGGCGATGAAGTAGGCACTTGGCATCGAGTGGATGATTTTGGGACCCGAGATGAATGGCTGACAAAGGTGGGCGCGGACGTGATTCTGGCGTTTTACGGTTTCAATGAGAGCTTCAAGGGGCCGGCCGGGCTGGCGGACTTTAAGACGAAGCTGGACCAGTTTTGCAAGGACATGGCGAGGGCGAATTTTCACGCCAAGGGGGCACCCAAGCTGGTGCTGATTTCCCCGATCGCGGCAGAAAAGCAGGACAACCCAAACATCGCGGATGCTGACCCGATCAACGCGGACCTGACGCTCTACGTGGCCGCAATGGCTGAGGTGGCGAAAGCCAACAACGTGCCGTTTGTGGATTTGTTCGCTTTGTCCAAGCAGGCTTACGCGGAAGCGAAGACACCGCTAACATTCAACGGAATCCACTTGACGGCAGCGGGCGATAAGGAATTGGCTCCTGGTCTATTTAAAGGGATCTTTGGCGATAGCGCGCCAAATCTGGAGAGCCTGGAGAAGCTGCACACCGCCGTCATCGCTCGCAATGACCTGTGGCAGAGCCGCTACCGCACGGTCGATGGCTACAATATCTATGGTGGTCGTTCGGGTTTGGCCTACGCTGCGGGGATCGGTGGGATGAAACAGAACGAGCGGAACCCAGAGAAGCCCTATGTCTCCAACTTCCAAGTCATGCAGCAGGAGATGAGCGTGCGTGATCTGATGACCTCCAATCGCGAGGCTGCGCTGTGGGCCATCGCAAAGGGTGGGGAAGGCCAGGTAGATGACTCCAATCTGCCGAAGGTGGAAGAAGTGGGTAGCAACCTGCCCGTAGGTGGCGATAGCTTCAACAAGACGCCAATGAGCGGCTTTAAGGTCGACCCAAAGACGGGACTGGTGGCCTTTCCGTCTGGTGAAGAGGTGATCCCGAAAATGAAGACGGCACCGGGTCTCAAGGTGCAGCTTTTTGCTGATGAAAAAATGTTCCCTGAGTTGGTGAAGCCGGTGCAAATGGGCTACGACACGAAGGGTCGTCTCTGGGTCAGCGCCTGGAAGAACTACCCTGAGCGCACGCCGACGAGCACGGACGGTGACAAGTTGCTGATCTTTGAAGACACGGACAATGATGGTCGTGCGGATAAGTGCACGACGTTCTACGATCAACTGAACTGCCCCACAGGATTCCAGTTCTATAAGGACGGCGTGCTGGTGATGCGCTCTCCAGATCTGCTCTGGCTGCGTGATACCAATGGCGACGACAAGGTTGATGTGGTGGAGCGCGTTCTGAGCGGTCTCTGCGCGGCGGATTCCCATCACGAAACCAATTCGATGTGCTACGAGCCTGGCGGTGCGGTGTACTGCAGCGATGGTGTCTTCCATCGCACGCAAGTGGAGACGCCCGAAGGGCCGGTGCGCAATACGAACGGCTGTATCTATCGCTACGAGCCGCGCACGGGGAAGTTCATCCGCCACGCGGCCTATGGCTTTGCAAATCCACATGGACGTGTGTTTGACTACTGGGGGAACGACTACATCACTGACGCCACCGGCAACGCGAACTACTTTGGTCCTGGTTTCTCTGGCTTCATCGATGGTGGCGACTATGGCACCGTGGCCCATAGCAACTACCAGCAGTGGTGGCAGCGCCCGTCGCGTCCCTGCCCGAATACGCTGATCCTGAGTAGTCAGCATTTCCCACCGGACTGGAATAATAACTTCATCAATTTCAACGTCATCTCGATCCAGGGCATTCACCGGGTGAAAATGGAGGAAGACGGATCTGCAATCAAAGGTACCACCGTCACCCGCATGGATGGTGATCGTGAACTTAACACCTTCATCGAGTGTGATCCTGCTGAGGTGGGCACTTTCCGCCCAATCTATGGCGTGAATGCGCCGGATGGTGCCTTCATGTTCGCCGATTGGTCTTGCGCGATCATCGGCCACATGCAGCACCACTTGCGTGATCCAAACCGCGATCATACCACGGGTCGAATCTATCGGGTGACCTATGAAGGACGTCCGCTGACACCGGTGAAGAGGATCGATGGCCAGCCTATCCCAGCGTTGCTGGACTTGTTGAAAGCACCTGAAGATGACGTCCGCTTGCGTGCGAAGATCGAGCTGGATAAGCACGACAGCAAGGAGGTGATCGCTGCGGTTGATCAGTGGGTGAAGCAGTTCGATCCAAAGAAGATCGAAGACGCGCATCACATCCTGGAGGCTCTCTGGGTGCACCAGTGGCACAATGTGGTGAGCACGGACCTGATCGATACTGTCTTTGCTTCGCCAGACCCACGCGCTCGCGCCCAAGCTGTGCGTGTGGCCCTCTACCAAAGGGATCGTGTGCCCAACGTGGTCTCGATTCTGGAGAAAGCTGCCACCGATGAAAATCCGCGCGTGCGTCTGGAGGCAGTGCGCGCCTGCTCATTCTTTACGCCGGGAGACAAGAAGATCATCGGCATTGCCCTGTCAGCGACAAAGCAAGACATGGATTACACGCTTGAGTACTGCCTGAAGGAAACCCTGCGCCAGATCGCGCCGAAGATCGAAGACCTCGTGCTGCTGGACGACGCCAAAGCGCAGACCTGGATGCTGGGCTTTGTGAAGGCCGGTGATCTGCCGAAGTTGGGCAAGAGCGAGGTGGTGCTAAAGGCGATCATTGATCGTGCCGATAGCCGTCCTGACCACCGCGAGCAGGCATTGTCGGATCTCATTGCTTTACACAAATCTAGCCGTGCTACGGAATTGGCGCTGGCACTTGAGCGTGTGAACGGCAACGCCCTGGGTGCCAACCAAGAGCTGTCCAAGCTGCTGCTACTGGTCTCTGCCGCTGATTTGGCGAAGTCCAAGGACGCCATCGAAAAGCTCAGCACCTCTAGTGGGGACACTCAGCGCCGCACGGGACTCTGTGCCCTGGTGATCGCCAGCGGTGATCCTGCTGCGGCCTGGAACGCGGGTAACGACCAGAGCCGACTGGCGCTGATCGAGGCCGCTGGCAGCATCCCTGATCCAGCTCTCCGTGCCAAGTTCTTCCCTCTGGCCACTGCTGGTCTTGAGAAGAACGGCAATAGCAAATTTGTCACTGCGGCCATCCGGGCTTTGCCACTCCTGGGCACTGAAAATACCGCAGCAGCCTACGGGATCGCGGTCGGATTTGTGAAGGCGAACAAGAATCTCGCCCCATCGCTGTATGCGTTGGCCCGATTGAAGAGCGCCTGGAAGGCTGAAGACGCGGGTGCATTGACCAAGGCGATCCTTGAAGACTGCAAGACACAGCCCGCCAACCAGCGCACCTCTGCGGACTATGTGAGTGCGGTGCAGGTCGCCCGTGAATTCGCTAACCTGCTGCCAGCGGCTGAGGGTGAAGCGGTGCGCGCTCAGTTGCGCCAGGTCAGCGTTGATGTCGTCATCGTGAAGACGGTGCGGGAACAACTGCGCTTTGACACGACGCGCATCGTAGTAGCGGCAGGGAAGCAGACCGAGATCATTTTTGAAAACGATGACGTGATGCCGCACAATCTCCTCGTCGTTGATAACGGCAGTCGTCAACCCATCGGCATGAAGGCGCTGACAATGTCGCCCGTGCCAGACAAAGAAGGACGTCTCTACATTCCTGATGACAAGGAATTCAAGAAGGTCATTCGTGTCGCCACAAAGATGCTGGAGCCCGGCCAGACGGAGCGCCTTCAGTTCAAGGCCCCGAATAAGGAGATGGAATTTGAGTTCGTTTGCACCTTCCCAGGTCACTTTATGACGATGGGAGGCAAGGTCATCGTCACCAAAGATGTGGATGCCTACCTCGCAGCGCATCCAGTGGCAGACAATAACTCCGTGCCACCACCCGTGGCGGCTGCCCCAGCTCCGACCCCTGCGGCAGCTGACTATGTCGTTTACGAACCGAAAGGGAAGGCAAATGGCAAGAACGTAGTCCTTCTCTCCGGTGATGAAGAGTATCGCAGCGAAGAGTCCATGCCGATGCTGGGCAAGATTCTCAGCCAAAATCTTGGCTTCAAGTGCACAGTGCTGTTCTCCGTGAACGCGAAGGGCGAGATTGATCCAGACAACGGAGCGAGCCTGACACATCCAGAGGCACTTGATAGCGCTGACGCAATTGTCATGGTACTGCGCTTCCGCCATTGGGATGCCGCCACTTTGGCGAAATTCGATGCAGCCGTGAAGCGCGGTGTGCCGATCATCGGTCTGCGCACCAGCACCCATGCCTTCAACGGTATCCCGAAAGACAGCCCGTATGCCAAGTGGAACTTTGGCAACAATGGCGGCTTTGGCCGGGAATTCCTGGGCGAGACCTGGGTGAGCCACTGGGGCAAGCACAAGTCGGAAGCCACTCGTGGTGTGATCGAATCCTCCCATGCCGACGACCCGATCCTCTCGGGCGTGACGGATTTGTTTGGAGACACGGATGTGTATGAAGCTCATCCACCGGCTGACGCCAAAATTCTGGTCCACGGCACGGTGCTGAGCGGCATGACTCCAGACTCCGCCCCCGCCGACTACGCGAAGCCACGCTCCAACGATAAAAAGGAGCAGGGTGTGAATAGCCCCATGATGGCGATCGCATGGAGCCGTCTGGTCAAGAATGAAGCAGGTACGGAGAACAAGATTTTCTGCACGACGATGGGCGCTGCTACCGATCTGACCAACGAAGGCCTGCGCCGGATGGTAGTGAACGCAGTCTTCTGGGGGCTGGGAATGCCAGTGCCAGCAAAGGCAGATGTCACCATCATCGGCGACTACCAGCCGTCCAAATACGGTTTCAAGGGCTACAAGGTCGGCGTGAAGCCTGCGGATCACGTGCTGAAGTAGGCTGCGGCAGTGCCTTCTCGGCATCTCTCATTGAGAGCGGACCCGAAGCGCGGACCTCCCGGTCCGCATCCTACTTGATATGCCAAATCAATTGAGATGTGCCGTCAGCAATTCCTTCCCCATGCGGGGGCTCTGCATTTTCGCGTCGGGCTCAGAAGGGCAACCAACCTTCTACGAGGCTTAACCGACTTGCGCGGTCTGGGCGGCACGATCTTCAGCGGTCTCGAACTGAAGGTGATAGAGCCGCTGATACAGGTCTGATTTTTCCAGGAGTTCCTTGTGCGTGCCTGCGCTATGAACCTTGCCATTCTCCATGACAATGATCTGATCTGCCTCAAGGATGGTGGAAAGCCGATGCGCAATGGCGATGACTGTCTTCCCTTTTGACAGGATGTGAATGGCGTCCTGAATGATGCGCTCCGTCTCTGTATCCAGAGCGGACGTGGCCTCATCAAGGAGCAGGATTGGGGCATTGCGCAGGATGGCTCGAGCGATGGTTACGCGCTGCTTCTGGCCACCGGAGAGGTTACTGCCGCCATCGCCGACGATGGTTTCGTAGCCCTCCTTCTTCTCCTGCACAAAGTCATCCACGTGCGCTTGATGTGCCGCAGCGAGGATCTCCTCGTTGGTCGCATCCAGTCGCCCATACCGGATGTTTTCTCGGATGGTGTCGTGGAAAAGAAACGCATCTTGGTTGACGACCCCGATTTGATTGCGAAGTGATTTTTGGGTCAGCTTGCGGATATCGATGCCATCAAGTTCGATGGTGCCTTCGTCCACATCGTAGAAGCGTTGAATCAGTGAAAAGAGGCTGCTTTTTCCCGCGCCAGTCGGACCCACGAGGGCATAAAACTTCCCTGGCTGCATCTCTAGATCGATGTGATTGACTGCGGACCGCTGACCAGACTTCCCTGTCTTGTAGGAGAAGCTGACATTGCGGAAGGTGAGCCGACC
>CAZCAL010000062.1:0-15457 GCA_964496625.1 uncultured Verrucomicrobiaceae bacterium
ATCAGGGCTTTGACTTTGCCAGCTTTGAAAAGCGCCGTCGCTGCCTGGATGCGGGTATTGAAGAAGCGATTCGGACGATGGCCCGCCACGAATTTTGAGCAGCCAAGCACCAGCCCCACGCCCGCCTCCGGCACCTCCGCCAACTGATCATGGCAGCTGCTTGCGGAGGTGTTTTTCACCCGCAAATGACACGCGCCAATCACTCCTACCGACAGCACCACCAGAATGGCGCCAATCGCTAGCAATCGCCGCCACCGACGGTGGATGAAGCTAAAAATGGCGGGGAGGGTGATCATCGTGCGTATTCCGAATGGAGAACCTTCCGCGAACTTCTTCTGGCAACAAGCGTGAACTTTGCGGCCGTAACGCGGGCCATTTTGGTGTCGTCATGGAGTCGTAATGGCACAACCGTCCCTGCGTCGAAAATGTCTATTTAGGTCATAATGACGCATTTGCCGCACAGGGGATCAGCGCCAAACAGGGCAAGATTCAAGCATTTAAGCGCCTTGCAGCGTCATCGATCCCGTTTGGCACGCCTGATGCACCCATACTTCCCCGAAACGATCTGAACGATCCAACCCCAATCAAATCATCCAATTCCAAATACCATGAAACTCACCCGCTTTAACCCATCCGTCCTCGGTCGCGTCTCTGACTTTGACCAATGGCTCCGTCATCCCTTCGCTGGCGTCCCTGCGTTTGGCCAATTTTTTGGTCAGCTCGGCGAAATGCTCCCTGCATCCGTCACAGGCCGACTCGCTGCGGATATCCATGAAGATAAGGAGAACTACATCGCCAGCTTTGAAGTCCCCGGCGTGAAGAAAGAGGACACCAAGGTGGAACTCCATGACCGCCTCCTGACCGTCACCGTCGAAAAACGCGAAAAGGATGGCGACAACGAGCAGACCTTCTCCCTGACGCGGTCGATCTCCGTGCCTGAAGATGTCCGTCCAGACGCGATCACCGCAAAGCTCGAAGACGGCGTCTTGAACGTCACCCTGCCCAAGCAGGAGGAACGCAAACCCCGCTCGATCGAAGTGGCCTAACCCGCATCCATCCCCAGAAACAAACTCAAAGACTCAAACACCCCAAATCTCATCATCCATTATGAACACTGAATGCTGCCCCCCTGCTACCGCCAATCGTCCAGCCGCCCCAACCTGTGGCGTGGATGAATCCGCCCGCAAGCCACGCTACAACGTCGCCGGAACCCCTGACGCCTACGAAGTTCGCGTCGAGATGCCCGGTGTGCCGAAGACAGGCGTGTCGCTTGATCTGGAAAAGGAAGTCCTCACCATTCGTGGCGAGCGAACCAAAAACCAATCCGCCGAAGTCAAAGCGCTCCACCGTGAACTGTCTGACCTGCCCTACGTGCTCCGCCTGAAGCTGAACACGCCGGTCGATGAGGACAAGCTTACCGCGACGATGCAAGACGGTATTCTAACGGTACAACTGCCCGTCAAAGAAGCCGCCAAACCCCGCAAGATCGAGGTTCAGTGAGGCCTGCCTGACGGAACAATAAACCACGCTGCGTGGGAAGGGAGCGATCCTTTCCCACGCTTCTTTGCTGGGCACGGTGCTGGGTTAAGGCCGTGAAAGTTTCGTTTTGCCGTATTTGAAAATGCAAGGTAGCTTCGGCGAATGTCCCGCATCGCCTCCGTTCTGCTCATCGCTGCTTCTGCCGGGGCTATCGTGCCGCAGTACTTGGTGCTTGGCTTTACCCACATCCTGCCCCTGGGCCTAGATCACATTCTCTTCATCCTCGGTCTTTTCTTCCTATCCCAGGATGCATTCGCACTGCTGTTGCAGGTGACACTCTTCACGGTGGCTCACTCGCTGACGCTGGGTCTGTCTCTCGCGGGGGTGGTCTCTGCTCCCACAGCACTGGTCGAGGTGGCCATCGCACTGAGCATTGCTTTCATTGGCATTGAAAACATGTTTAATGAGCGGCTCAGTCGCTGGCGGCCATGGATGGTCTTTGGCTTCGGATTGATTCACGGCCTCGGTTTTGCGCACACCTTTCAGGAGACCGCGGTCGAGCAGACCATGCTGATTCCTGCCCTCTTTAGCTACAACATTGGCATCGAACTCGGCCAATTGGCAGTGATCGGCAGCGCTTTTATCGGCGTGTCACTATGGTGGAAGCGCGCCTGGTATCCGCAAATGATTGCACGCCCCGCCTCAGCGATCATTGCCACGGTGGCGCTTTACTGGGCGGTCGAACGGAGCTTGTAGCATCCGCTCGCTGATCGCCAACCCCTCATCTACAGCCTCGCGCTGATTCGCGACGGTGGGGTTGAAGAAATGTATTTGCACATTCGCGCAATTACGCATAGACATTTGGGGATCACTCCATGAAGACGCAATCTCTGGCGCTCAGCGCACTCCTCCTTGTTACTGCCCCTGCGTTTGCGACGCCCAGCGGTCTCAATAATATTCCCACTGCCGACACCGTGCCAGATCGCACCGTAGCAGTGCAGGCTTTTGAAACGTTTAGCTCCGGAACTGATGACTTCTGGATCGGGTTCAAAACCGGTTGGGACTTCTCTCCCGTACACCTAGAATGGGGCCTCGATAGCTACCTCTCACCTGATCCTACGGGTCCACTATACTTCCAAACCAAGCTTGGCATCGAGCCGTGGCAAGGTGGCAAATTCGTCATTGGGGTCGCCAGCGTCGGCCTCACCGATACCAGCCGCGCTGGCGATCCCTTCACGTATGCTGTGCTCACGCAGGATCTCAAATTGGCACGGCTCAGCGTTGGCTATGGCCTGCAGACGGATTCGAACACTGTGCTGCTCGGCCTTGACCGCACCTTCAAGGTATGGGACCGAAATTTAAACCTCAATGCCGATCTCGTGCAAATACGCAATGAGTCCGCCTGGATGCCCGCAGTGGGTGCCAAGTATGACCTGACAAAACACATCGTCCTCGAGTCCTGGGTGAACTTTCCAGAAGACGCAGACACCAGCGTGATGGCCAAAATCAACTTCGTCTTCACCTTTTGAACCAACACCGTCATGTCAGACTCATCGCTCTCCCGTCGTCACTTTTTCAAGACCGCCACCCTGGGTGGACTCCTTGGTGCGCCAGCGGTCACTGAAGCGGCGCACGATGGCCACTACCCCGCGAATGCAAACCAGAGCTTCGACTTCACCAAGCAATCGGGGCAGTTGCAGCCTGACAAGATCGTGGACAGCGCCTGCCAGTTCTGCAACTCGCTGTGTCGCCTGAAGGTGCACGTCAAAGATGGCCGCATCATTGACGTGCTCGGCGAAGAAGCCGATCCCGTACAGGCAGGCGGTCTGTGCGTGAAGGCGGAGATGATGACGCAACTCGTCTATAACCGCTTCCGTTTGAAGACGCCCATGAAACGTGTCGGTGGAGACAAAGGCTCGCCAGACTCGCGGTTCGAACCATGCTCGTGGGATGAGGCGCTCGACATCGTAGCAAAGAAATTTATCGGGTTGCGTGATGCGGGCGATGCGAAGGCGATCGCGAACAAAACCAGTGGTCGTCTGCAGCGTGGCACGGGCAGTGTCATCGGTCGCTTCTTCACCTTGCTAGGTTCACCGAATGACACCGATGTCGGCCCAGTGTGCAACGATGCGGGCGGTAATGCGCTCGCAGCCACGTTCGGCATGGGTAACTTCACCAACGGCTATGGCGTGGACGAGAGCACGGGCAAAGAAGACCTCGGCTCGTCGAAGTACTACCTATTCTTCGGCACCAATCAGGCGGAGACGCATCCAGTCACGTTTGCGTATTTATTGCGTCAGCGTGAGAAGAATCAGGCCAAGCTCGTCGTCGTCGATCCGCGTCTCACGCCGACCGGTGCACAGGCCGATGAATGGCTGGCACCAAAGCCACATACCGATCTTGCGCTCGCACTCGCGATGCTGCAGCACATCATCGCTGAAGGTCTCTACGACAAAGCCTTTGTGAAGCAGTGGGTCATTGGGTTTGCGGAACTCAGAGCGCATCTTGAGAATGAAGGCTACACGCCTGAGTGGGCCGCGAAGATCACGGATGTGCCCGCAGAAAAAATCAAAGCCATTGCTGCCGGATATGCAAAGGCGAGCACAGCAGCGATTTTTTGCAATGCCGGCATCTCTCACCAAATGAGCGCGTTTGACACCTATCGTGCGCTCGCCTTCATGGCCGCAATCACAGGCAACATCGGCATCAATGGCGGAGGCTGCAATTTCATGCACAACACCTGGCCGGGCGGCTTGAATCTGCCAGCCATCAACGGTGAAACCCCGCAGAAGGATGTGGGACTTCCCGTTGGGCCCGATTGGTTTGCCGAAAGCATCCTGCATTCACGGCCCTATCAACTGAAGGCCATCGTCACCGAAGGCAATCCGATCATCGGCAGCGCAAACAGCTCCCGCGTGAAGGAAGCCTTCGCCAAACTCGAGTTCTACGTCTATACCGGCCTGTTCATGGAGGAGTCCGCATACTTCGCTGACATCATTCTGCCCGTCTGTAGCGGCTTTGAAATGGAAGGCGTTTACATGCGCCGCGATGATCGCAGTATCCGCTGGCAGCAGCGCGTCGTGCCCCCTGTCGGCGAATCGAAAACAGACATCCAGATCTGGATCGAGCTGGGCAAAGCCATGGCTCGCAACGACAAGAAGAATCCGCCCGAGTATTGGACCGCCAACCTGCGCGACGAATGGCAGGACTATGGCAAGCTCTGGACTGAGTTTGTAGCCCTCACTCCCGGCGTCGGCGGCATGACGCAGGCCCGCATGGAGAAACGCACCGAACCCCTGCGCTGGCCCTGCCCGACGGAGAGGCATCCCGGCGTCAGCACCTTGTATCTCGATCACAAGAGCTGGTATGAAGCAGCCGAGGCCCTCGACCCAAAGAACAAAGGGAAACGGTTCCTCACCCCGAGTGGCAAGGTGGAACTCACCACACCCGAATTGCAAACCGCGCTTGCCAGTGTCGGCCACAGCGCCTTGCCAAAGTTCTATACGCACCCCGAAGTCACTGGGAAAAACACCACGATCACCCACCTGCCCGATCTGGTCAGGAACCCGATCAACGGCGGCAACCTCACGCCCAACGCCATCATCGGCGCGCAATCAGATAGCAGCGTGCATGATCAGTTCCCGCTCATGGGTATGGTCGGTCGCGCGAGCGTCGTCCACTTTGCCGGCGTCACGCAGTGGACCTATCTTGGCAAGCAAATGAACGGTGTGCGTCTCGTTCAAATCCATCCAAAAGCAGCCGAAAAGGCAGGCGTGAAACACGGTGACAACATCACCGTTGAAAGCCCGCGAGGAAGCCTCACTGGCACCGCCACCGTGTGGGATGGCATCCGCGAAGACACGATCTTCGTCCCCAACAGCTTCGGCACCGCGCAGGCGATGGGTGATGAATTCGGCCTGCCCCGCTATGACAGCGCAAATGTCCTCACTGACGACAAATACTTCGACAACCTCAGCGGCCAGCAAGCCTACAAGTGCTTCGCCTGCCGGGTAAAGAAAGCCTGAACCCGGCCATGAAACTTCGCATCCGTGGCGACTCATTACGCTTCCGTCTCACCAAGTCTGAAGTCACCAGCCTGAACGAGCAAGGATGGTGGCAGGACACCGTGACGCTCGGCAGCAATGGCATGCCAAGCCTCATCTACCGCATCGAATCAGCTAACATCGTCGAGCCAACCATCCTCTTCGAGGCAAGTGCCCTCACAGCCAGAGTTCCACTCGATAACGTACAAGCCGGGGCGGGGAGTGATCGCATCGTCGGCATTTACTTCACCACTTCTTGGGGCACCACGATTGCCATTGAAAAGGACTTCCGCTGCCTGGATGAGCAGCGAGACGAAGACGAGAGCGACAACTTTGACAATCCCAACGCAGACACATCCCAGCACACCGAGTGCACAGCCGGATGATCAGCAAGCGCTAACCAGCCAGAACCACCAGACATCACAATCCACCGTTCATCTTCCCGACCGTCGGTAGCAGCATGATTTGGTCTGCCACCAAGCTCGCCTCTTCGCGATCATGGGTGACGAGCACGACTGGAATCTCCAGCGCGCGCAGGTGTTGTCTCAATTCTTCGCGCAATGCATTTCGCAGATCAGTATCGAGGGCGGAAAGAGGCTCGTCGAGCAGCAGCAGGCGGGGTTTGATCACGAGCGCGCGGGCCAGAGCGACACGCTGCTGCTGGCCACCGGAAATTTGGCTTGGGCGTCGATCCCGTTCCTCAGTCAGACTGAAACGCTGCAACATTTCGTCGATGCATTGGCTGCGCTCGCGCTTCGTTGCGGTCTGCAAACCATAGCCAATGTTGTCTGCGACACTCAGGTGTGGGAATAGTGCGTAGTCCTGGAAAACAAAGCCGATTCGGCGTAGTTGCGGCGGCAGATCAATGCCCTGACCAGCGTCAAACCACGTCTCGTGGCCAAACCGGATGACGCCCTGTTGCGGACGTTCGAGACCGGCAAGACAGCGTAGTATCGATGATTTTCCACAGCCAGACGGCCCGAAGAGCACGGCGATGCTATGCTGCAGGGCAGGCATCTCCAGCGTGCAGTGAATGATCGGACCGCACGGGTGGGAGAACTGGAAATTCGAGGTCAGCGAGGGGGCCATACGTGGGTAAAGCGGCGCTGCAGCGCGTAGGTGAGGGAGAGCACAAAAAAGGAAAACAGCAGCATGAGTAACGCGGTATGATTGGCAGCGGCGTAGTTCAGCGCCTGCACTTCGTCGTAGATGGATACTGAGATGGTGCGCGTCTCACCGGGCACATTGCCGCCAACCATCAGCACCACACCGAATTCACCCATCGTGTGGGCAAAGCTCAGCACAATACCCGCCAGCACGCCGGGCCATGCCAACGGCAGAACCACGCGGCGGAACGTGCTCACGGGGCTGACACCCAGGCACCATGATGCCTCGATCATGCGCCGATCCACTGTGGCAAATGCACTCAGGAAAGGCTGCACGGCGAACGGCAGGCTGTAGAGTACTGACGCGACGAGCAGCCCCTCAAAGGAGAAAGGCAGCCGCTGCCCAAACAGGGCCTCATAAAATCGTCCCACTGGGCTGTGTGGACCGACGGCCATGAGCACGTAAAAACCAAGCACTGTCGGGGGTAGCACCAGCGGTAACGCTACGACTGCTTCCAGCAAAAAACGCCAACGCCAGCGCGTCGTCGCCAGCCACCACGCCAGCGGCAATCCCAGCGCAACGAGGATCAACGTGGTGCAGGCGGAAAGCCGCACACTAAGGCTGATGGCTTGCCAGTCCAGGCTACTTTCCAGGCACCTTGAAGCCTTGGCTTTCCAATACATTGCCACCTGCCGAGCCTAGCAAAAACTCACGGAATGCCCGCGCGACAGCGGCATTCGATGTGCGTTTGAGGATGACCATACCTTGCTCAATGGCCGGAAATGCATCCGCAGGCACCTCCCACCAGCGGCCTTTGTCCTTCATCTTCGGCGATACCGCATGGGAGAGAGCCAGGAAGCCGATGTCCGCTGCGCCGCTCTCCGCGAACTGCGCCGTCTGGGTGATGTTTTCCCCCAGCACCAGCTTTGGCTCCGCTTGCTCATAGACTTTGAGTGATTTCATCGCCGCCTCCGCAGCTGATCCATAAGGAGCCAGCTTGGGATTCGCCATGGCGATCTTCTTTACTGCGGGATCATTCAGCGCGGTGATCCCCAGTTTTTCTACATCAATCGGCGATGCCTTTGGCACCCACAGAACGAGTCCGCCGATCGCGTATGAGAATGCCTTTTCATCCAGAGCGAGACCCGCTTTCACGAGCTTATCTGGATAATCCATGTCGGCGGCAAGAAAGATGTCAAAGGGTGCCTGGTTCTGGATTTGCGCGAAGAAATTGCCCGAAGAGCCATACGTTGCCTTCACTGTCAGTTCTGGGTGCGCGGCTTGGAAGGCTTTGAGCAGGTCTTCCATGGCAAACTGCACGCTGGAGGCGACTGCGAGGTTCAGAGTAGAAGTTTCCGCTCCGGTATTGGCGGTCGGTGAGGGTTTGCATCCACTTAAGATGCAGCCGCAGGCGAGGAAGAGTGCGAGTGGTCGGTTCATGGGATGGTAGGCTTTTAAATCGAAAGCAGCTCGCCGGTGTGGCTGGCGTCGTAGCCGGGGAGTTCGTCAATTAATCGGCGATGCGCTCGGCTGCGCAGCAGTCGGATCAGCGCCTGGATGCGCGGATCGCGCTCGATAACAGAAGAGAAGCACAGGTCGAGGGCTTCATCCCGCACCGGCAAAAAGCGCAGGCCAGCGTCTTCAGCACAGAGGCGCACACACACGCCCGCCTCGGCCCAGCCACCCTTTACTGCCTCAGCCACGGCATGGTGGCTCAGCATGACTCGTTTGGAAGCGCGTGGCTTATCGAGTAGGTCATCAAGGCACTCCCGTGCTGCCGATCCAGGCTCCCGCATCGCCCAGTGGCGCACTTGCTTGGCGCAAGTCGTAATACTGCGCGTGTGATCATCCGAGCGTAGCACGATGCCCTCCTGCCAATCCGCGCTACGCAGGAGGCGGTAACCGCCACCGAGCTTTTCCCGTGCGGTCTCTGCATTCCGGTCTGGCTTCTCCACCGTAGAGCGGTGCAGAGCTGCCACATGCACCACACCTTGTTTCAAAAGCTCCAATGCGGCACCGCCACCTCGTGAAAACCCAAGCAACCGGAAGCCCGATGCCGCTGCGTATTCCGCAGCGAGGAGACCGGCTGCTGGATCACAGCCCGCCAGCACCAGTGTCTGGGAAGGATCCCAGTCCCCACGTTCGTGCAGCACCTTGTCGCGGCAGATACCGTCATGCGCCCAAGCACTGCCGGGAAGTGCCTCCACAGGATAGAGCCACTTCTTTCCGCCTACCTCAGCCTCCCAGTAACGGCTAGTGTCAAAACGTGGCTCCCAGGCCCATGTTGACCCCTCTGCGCGGGAGCATCCACCTGTGCAAAACAGTTCTTCCACGCTGCATTCCAAGGTCTGCGCCACGGCAAGCGCTGATGTAACTGACGGCGTCAACCGCCCTGCTTCAATCGCGCTGACAGAACTGCGTGGGATTCCAGACCGAACGGCCAGATCGTCCTGTGACCATCCGCGTGCTTTGCGGCGTTCTGCAACAGGATGGGGCGATTTTGCAATTGACATGATACGATCATGATGTGACACGATCTTATCTATGTCAAATCTACAGTGTCATCGCTCGCTTCTGTTCTGCATGGCTGCCGTCGTTGTAGGCCTTCCCGATTTTGGTCAGGCTGGAGCCCCCGCAGCTACATCCGTCTCGGTAAAGGAAGAAGCCTTCAAGCCTATCATCACTCGCAGTGTCGCTGCGAATCGCATTGCTGAAATCCCAAGCTACACCCACGAACTTGGGAACGATGTGAACTGGCTAGAGTTTGGCCTGGAGTCTCGCACTCGTTACGAATACCGCTGGGACGACTACGGTTCCCTCGACCTGCTTACCGATGATGCGCTGGTGACCCGGAACTTGCTGTATTTCGGTCTCAAGCATGTCCTTGATCCGTTCCGTCTGGTGGCAGAGATGGAGGACTCGCGCCGCTTCATGAGCGACCGGATTGATAATCCGAGTCTCGAAGATCATTGGGAGCCGCTCCAGGCATACGGGCAGTTGTATTTCGATGATGTTTTTGGCACCGCACCGCTCAGCCTCAGCTTCGGTCGAATGGCTTTTGATGCGGTGGATCGGCGTCTGATTTCGCGCAACCGCAATCGCAATACCGTCAATGCCTTCGATGGCTTGCGCCTGCGCCTGGGTGATGAGGTGGCACCGTGGGAGGTGGACCTCTTTGCCACCCGTCCGGTGGAGCGAACACTAGGCGGGATCGACAGTTTGGATCAGTCCAGTGGTGATGCCATGTTCTACGGGATCACCGGCTATTGGCGCAAGTGGTCGCCAAATATTGTCTTGGAACCTTACTGGCTCTGGTTGGATCAAGATCAATTTTTGGGTCTTCCGTTGAGCAAAAACCTTCACACCTTTGGCCTGCACGCTTATGGGCAATGGGGATCAAAGAAAGCGTGGGACTATGATCTGAGTGTTGCCGGGCAGGTGGGTTCCGCTCAGGAACTGGATCAGCGCGCCTGGGCAGCCCATGTGGAGACAGGCTACACCTTCGCCAATGCGTGGAAGCCGCGGCTTGCCCTTTGGCTCAATTACGCCACTGGCGACCGTGATCCTGATGATGGCTCCAACCAACGATTTGATCCGCTCTTTGGTGCGTCATACGCGTTCTATGGCTACACCAGCTACTTCAGTTGGCAGAACACGATCAATCCGGCTTTGCGGCTCAGCTTCGCGCCCAGCAAATCCATCAAGTGCGAAATCTGTCATCGCGGAATTTGGCTGGACAGTGCCAATGATGTTTGGGGAAAGGCGGCCCGTCGTGATAAGACTGGTGGCAGCGGCAGCTACGTCGGCCAAGAGACGGATGCGCGCATTGGCTGGCAGGTGTGCAAGAACTTTGACATCGACATAGCTTACGCCCACTTTTTCCCTGGTAGTTTTGTGGAGCAAAGCGGTGCGTCTCCGCAAAGTGATTTTGTTCAGATTGCCGCGACGATTAGGTTTTAGTGACCGTCATGCGTGTGGCAGTCTCCAGATTCGGGATTGCATTCTCCATTGAGGTCGTTCACTTTCGCCGGAGTGAATTCCTTGTCCAAACCAACCCGCCGCCAATGGCTTTACCTTCTGGCTCTGTTCCAGCTGGTGGGTGGGCCTTTGGTGCTGATGCAGGTGATGGTGTTTTGCCGAGTTACGGCGCGGGAAGCTCCTTCACAGGGATTGGTGAAGGCCGTTTCTGTGGCTTGGCACAGTGAGGAGTTTCAGGCGCAGATCATTGCGTCGAATGATCAACGCACACACCAAGCGGACTCCACCGTCCCGCCGAAGAAAGCGGTCGGCAATTCGAAGATCCGAGGCATTGTCTCCACGGCACTACGTGCCCCCAGCATCGTTCAATCGGCCACCATGAAGTGGGCGAGCTGGAAAACGATATGGACTTCTGCCTGGCCGCAGGCTCCGCCCTGCCCACCACCGAGGGCAGTCTAAGGCACGCAACTCGTCGAACTCTCCATTTCTGTGGGGCAGGCAGGATGGGCGTTGCCACGTCACCCGCGAAGATCGCAAGGCAGAGCTGTATCCGTGCTCTGACCTAGCTGCGTTTGTTTGCCCCGTATTTCACCGTCGCTTTTTGTTTATGAAACCCATTCCTTTTATTTGTCTTTTTTCATTTCTATTTGGCCTCAGTGCCTACTCCCAAGAATCATCGTCCACGCCCAATCCTCAGCCTACCGAATTCGCCGAAGTCGTCGTGACCGGCAAGGCGGAGGACCTCATCGGCGTCGCACCTGCTGCCTCCAAAGGGCAGGCAGATTCGGAGGAAATCGCCAATCGCCCATATCTGCGCCGCAGTGAGATCCTGGAGACGATCCCCGGTGTCATCACCACGCAACACGCAGGGGGCGGGAAGGCCACGCAGTATTTCCTGCGCGGTTTCAACCTGGATCATGGCACTGATTTTGCCACCAGCCTGGACATGATGCCGATGAACCTGAAGACCCATGCTCACGGTCAGGGCTACACCGATTTGAATCCGCTGATCCCGGAACTCATTGAACGTGTGGATTATGTCAAGGGCACCTACACAGCCGCAAATGGAGATCTCTCCACCGCCGGCAGTGCGAACTTCAAGTTGTTCGACATCTTGCCGCACAACATCGCCAGCATCGAGTTGGGTGAGTATGGTTACTATCGTGCTCTCCTCGCTGGATCACTGGATCTCAATCCGCCGTTGCTGGCTGGTTCCGCAAAGAACCCCGCTGGTCCCGCACCTGATCCGCAGACGCTCACTTACGCACTCGAATACAACACCTACGACGGGCCGTTTGTCCTATCGGAGGACTTTGAGCGTTGGAACGGCATGCTGCGTTACGTCAACGGAGATGCGGATAATCACTTCGCCGCCACTCTCATGGCCTATCGTGCGACATGGAACTCCAGCGATCAAATCCCCAGTCGGGCTGTCCGCAGCGGGCTCATCCCCCGCTTGGGAAATCTAGACCCCACTAATGGTGGTGAATCCCAGCGTTACTCTTTGAATCTCGAATGGGCGAAACGGGATGGCGATGTGGTCACAAAGGCCAATGTGTATGGCATCTACTATGATCTGGATCTCTTCAGCAACTTCACCTACTTCCTCGACTATCCAGACCGTGGCGATCAGTTTGAACAGGCGGAGCAACGCTGGATTGTCGGTGGCAACATTGCCCGCACCTGGGAGAAGCGAAGCATCGCTGGACATGAAGCTGACGTCACTCTCGGCCTACAAACTCGCCACGATGTGATTGATGGCATCGGCCTATGGCGCACGGATTCGCGGGAGCGCTTCAAGAACATCCGCCAGGATGATGTGTATGAGGCCAGCATCGGCATTTTTGCAGATAGTACGGTGCATTGGACGGACTGGTTCCGAACCAACTTGGGATTGCGGGGTGACCTCTTCTACTTTGATACGCAGAGCAATAACGCGGCGAATAGCGGAGATGATTTCGCAGGAATTGTGAGCCCTAAAGTCAGCGCCATCTTTGGGCCGTGGAACGAGACGGAACTCTATCTGAACTTTGGCACAGGCTTCCACAGTAACGATGCCCGCGGAGTCAGCACCGTGGTTGATCCGAACAACGGAGAGCGAATCCCTACCGTCGATCCACTTGTGCGCACCATGGGTGGCGAGATCGGCATCCGCACCCAGGCGATCCCGAAACTCACCAGCACGCTTACCTTCTTTTGGTTGGAGTCAGACAGCGAATTGGTCTATGTCGGCGATGCAGGTCTCAATGAGGCAGGCCCTGGATCCCGGCGTTTTGGTGTGGAATGGAGCAACTACTGGCGGCCAACGGATTGGTTTGGCATGGATGCCGAAGTAGCGCTGACCCACGGCCGGTTTGTTGATGCTGGCAACGACGACCACATCCCCGCCAGTGTGCCGGTGATGTTTAGTGGTGGGATTAACCTCGGTGCTCAAGGGGATGCCGATGGATTCTTCGGCAACATCCGAGCCCGCGCTTTCGGCAAGCGGCCGTTGGTGGAAGACAACAGCGTCAAAGGCAAGGCTAGCTTCCTCGTAAACGCCGGGATAGGCTATCGCCGCAAGAACTGGGAGGCGGCTTTGGAATGTTTGAACCTCTTTGATCGCGAGGACAACGACATCGAGTATTATTACACTAGTCGGCTGCCTGGAGAAGCTGCGGCGGGCGTGGATGACACTCACTTTCACCCCACGGAGCCGCGCACCTTCCGCCTGCGTCTGACCTACAAGTTCTAGTCCGTGATTGCTGCACCGAAGACGCGTAACGCACACCTGCTGTCCTCTTGGGCAGCAGGTATTGCCTTGCTGTGTCTCGGCATCGGTGGGCAGGGCGCAATGTCTCCGCTACTGCCCACGCCCTCGCAAAAGGCCTCCTCACCCTCTGTTGATGACAAGGTGATGGTCGAAATTTTTGAGCCGCCTTCTGCTGCGACTGAGGATGAAAACACCGAGGTGACCGAGCCGGAGGCGCTGCTGCCAGATCTGGAAATTCCGCCTCTACCCGAGATCACTCCGCCACTAACGCCGCCCGAGATGGTGGAGATCACGCCATTGGAAAAAGTGCCGGAACCGCCGCCGCCGATTAAGCCCAAGCCTAAAAGCCCTCCACTGGCGGAACGGCCAAAGTCTTCTCCTCCCGCCAGACCTTCCGCATCACGCGGCTCCGGTGGCACGGGAGGCAGTTCGTCGGCACCCGTGGCATTTAATCCAGGTGCGGGGGGACGCTTTCCCGCGCCTACCTATCCCGCCTCTGCCCGCGCAGCCAAAATTGAGGGGACCGTGCGCATCCTCGTCACTGTAGAGACTAGCGGCTTGCCCAGCGATGTGGAAGTCACTGCCTCCAGCGGCAGTTCCGCCCTGGATAGCGCCGCGCGGGACACCATCCGCCGCCGGTGGCGTTGGCCCGCTGGTAGCGTGCGCAAAGTCATTGTCCCTGTCCGATTCGTTCTCCAATGAAACCCATCCTCGCCAATACCCTCGTCGATTTGTTCAACAAAGGCGGCCCCATCATGTGGCCCATCATCATTGTCAGCACCTTCGCTGTCGCCATCATCGCGGAGAGGTTGTGGTGGTGGCTTCAACTTGCACGCAATCGCCGACCCAAGGTTTTGGATGACGTTCTCAGCGCATTGGATCGTGGAGAGGCCGATGCTGCGCAGCGACTCTGTGGTAATAGCGCTGACCCGGTCCTACGCGTGCTTCACGCTGGCATCACCCATCGTCATGCCAGCATTCAGAGCGCCCTTCAGGCAGCAGCAGGCATCGAGATCAAGCAAGCCGGGCGCTACCTCACCGCCATGGACACCATCATCACCCTCGCTCCATTGCTCGGGCTGCTGGGAACGGTCACCGGCATCATGGGCAGCTTCCAGAGCATCGGGGGCAGTGAACTTGCCGTCGAAAAAGTCACCGGAGGTATCGGCGAAGCACTGATTGCCACGGCCTTCGGCCTTGGCATAGCCATCGTCACGCTCATCCCCTACAACTGGTTTCACGCCAAGGTAGCCAGCCTCCAGCACGACATTGAGACCGCTGCCAGCAACCTGGAAATCCTCACCGCGAAGCAATCATGAAACTCGTCTCACCTTTGCCGCAAAAGAAGGCCCGGCTGGAGATCATCCCGCTCATCGACATCATGTTTTTTCTGCTGGCCAGCTTCATGTTGGTAAGTCTGACGATGACCAAGCAGCGGACGGTGGCGGTGAATCTGCCCACCGCCAGCACTGCGCAGACCAATCTGAAACCGGACAGCATCAACCTAGCGGTGAACAGCGCGGGACAGATCTTCTTTGAAAAGAATGCAGTGGCATTGCCTGAGTTGGAAGAGTTGTTGAAACAGCGCCTCGCCGCCAACAAGGAGTTACCCGTTTTTATCAGCGGTGATGCCGCCACACCCCACGGGGCCATGGTGGCCGTGCTGGACTATGTCCGCCGCTGTGGCGTGACCAAAGTAGCCTTCAGCGTGAGGACTACACCCGTCACACCATGAGGCCCATTCCCAACATCGTTCTTTCGGTGCTTCTGCTCGCACTGTGCTCCCTCTGCGCATGGCAATGGCAGAGGGAGAGCCGTCTGCGCGCCTTGGCCACAGGCCAGAGGGACGAGCTCACTTCATTGTCGAGCGATCTCACCCTGCTGATGAACCAAGCAAAAGCCGCCGATGCAGAGATCTTGCGTCTCACAGGTGCGCTCTCAGAGCTTCGTGCGAATTCCATCGCCAAGGAGATCCACGACGAGGCCCTGCAAGCGAATGCAAAACTCAAGGAGGTAGCCACCCAGCAGAACGCGGCCATCGCGCAACAAAACGAACTACTGACCAAACAAAACGCCACCGTCCAGCAAGCGAATGAGC
>CAZCAL010000063.1:0-15440 GCA_964496625.1 uncultured Verrucomicrobiaceae bacterium
AATCGCATAAAATGAGCCCCACACCCCTAAAAAGCTTCCTTTTGTCTGCCCTGCGTCCAGAGATTCACCCCACTGTATTTGTCGCGCCCGGGGCGACAGTGATTGGCGGAGTAAGTCTCGGTGAGTCATCAAGCGTTTGGTATGGCGCGGTATTGAGGGGGGATATCAACCGCATTTCTGTGGGTGCTCGGAGCAATATTCAGGACGGTTCAGTGCTGCATGTGAGCGATGATGAGGCCTGTGTTTTGCATGAGGATGTAACCGTGGGTCACCGTGCGGTCGTCCATGCTTGTGAAGTTGGGGCCGAGACCTTGGTTGGAATGGGGGCGATTATCCTTGACGGTGCCCGCATAGGGCCACGCTGCATCATTGCTGCGGGTGCTTTGGTGACGAAAGGGATGCGGGTGCCTGAAGGCTGCTTGGTGATGGGGGCACCAGCTCGCGTAGTGCGGGCTTTGACGACTGAGGAGAGGATCGGTAACGCAAGGCTGGCGGCCAAGTATGTGGCGCTTGCGGCAAGGTATCGAGAACTGGACCCCACACTTATTGGCGAAAAATAATCCCACTTAGTGTGGTTGCCTTTCCATGACACAAGGCTTTAGTTTATTCTCATGAATCGAGATGTCGTGGAAGCACAGGTGCGGGCAGTCCTGCCGCTGGAAGGAAGTTTTGCCGTGTTTCTTGGCAATACGGAAAAGACCTTTGTAATCTATGTCGATGAATCTGTCGGCACCGCAATCTCGATGTTCATGCGGGGTGTGGCAAAGGAGCGCCCATTAACACACGACCTTCTCGCGAATGTGCTGAAGGCTTTCGGGGGGAATGTCGAACGCGTGGTGATCAATGAGGTGAATGGCAGCGTCTTTCATGCGCGCCTCATCCTTTCAGCAGAAAATGAACTCCATGCTCGAAAGGTCATCGAGTTAGACGCCCGCCCAAGTGATAGCATCGCGATGGCCACTCAAGCTGGCGCGCCTGTCTTTGTGGCGCGCAAAGTTTGGGACGAGGTGCAGGACATGTCTGAGGCCTTGGCGGAGATCGAAAAACGCACCGCCGCCGAGGCTGCTGCGGCTGCGCTTGAAGGGGACGAAGAAGACCAGGATGATGAGGATGTACTCTTCGACGACGATGACAACGACGAAGATGATGACTCCGACGACGATCTAGTCGATGTCGAGGGGGACGAGGAACTCTTCGCCGATCTTGATGATGACGAAGACGATGTTGAGGAGGAGGATGACGACGAAGACGATGATGACGATGACGAAGATATCTTCGGTGGCTTCGGCGACAAAGACGGAGACGACGAGGGGGAGGAGTGGAAGAAGGGTTAGCCCAGAGCAGTCCATGCGCCGGGCTACCAAGATGCTCACTTCGTATTGAAGAATGGGTGCTTCGGATCGCCCTTGGAGAGAAGATAGGCCAAGAGGTCCAACACGTCGTCCTCTTTGAGTGTGTTGATAAGCCCTGGTGGCATCATGGACATTTTGGAGGGCTCCATGCTCTTGATGTCTGAGCGCTTTATCGAAGCCAGCGCGTTCGGGTCCATCATGTTGGTATTCACCTGAACGACGTCGTCCTTCATGTTGACGATGCGTCCCATGGTGACGTTGCCATCCTTCATGGTGAAGGTGATTGAACCATACTGATCGCTGATTTCTTTGCTTGGTTCGATGATGGACTCCAGGAGATCGCGTGGGCTAAATTTGCCAGACACGCTCGTCAGATCAGGGCCGACTGCGCCGCCTTCCATTTTGAGGCGTTGGCAGGCAAAACAGCCGACAGCAGCAAAGCAATTGCGGCCATTTTCAAAATTGCGCCCACCTTCGAGACCGACGCCGAGAGATTTTTCCAACTCCGCGACAGACCAGTTTTTTTCGAATGCCAGTACCTTTGCTCCGAATACAGGTGCTTTAGCTTCAGGCTTTGCCTCAAGAATTGGCGTGAGCGCAGCTTTTTCCTCCTGGCTGAGTCCAGCGATGGCATCGCGCTTAATGTCCTCAATGAACAAGCCAAAGCTGGCTCCTCCTGTGTAGTTGGCTGCGCGGGGGAACCATTTGAAGTAGGCTTCACGCAGGTCGGGTGTCCACCCACTCTTTGCCAGTCGCAATGACTTTGCGTAGCCGATCTGTTCTTCCTGGGTTGGCGCTGTATTCACCAGTGGCACTCCTTTGGCGACGACGGTGTCGTCTGCGAGATACACGAGCAGTTCGCATAGGTCCTGGCTCAGACCCACATCGCTGTGGGGGAAGAGCGTTGAGAAGCGGCTGATGACATGCTTCCTTTGAGCGCTGCTGGGCTCGCCGAGTCGCAGAAAACAGAGTACGTAGTCGCGGACGAGTGTATCAAGATCTTGGGTGTTAAGGCCCTGGGTAGAAATGCGGTCCAGGGCTTCAATCACGCGTGTCTGTTGTGCCGGATCGCCAGCGCGACACAGGGCCATCAAGGCGGTGAGCGCCGCGCGGGGGGCTTTTTCACTCAATGCGCGGGCCTCCCACTGCGCGACGGGCTGGCTTTCGATGGCTGCGCGAGCGGCGTTGCGGATGAGGCGGTCCGCGTGGCCGAGGTTTGGCCAGGCGGCATCAATGGCGGCGGGGTTTGCGACACCGTGGAATGTCTCCAGACTGCGGCGCAGTTCGTGAAGTGCTTTGGCTTCACCCGCGAGTGCGGTGGGCTGTTCCTTGATGTCGTCTTTTCCGGTGTAGGTCACGCGATACAGTCCTGACTGCGTGCGTCGCCCGCCAATGGTGAAGTAAAGGGCACCGTCTGCAGGGTTTACGATACAATCGGTGAGTGGCAGGGGTTGCCCACTGATGAACTCTTCAAATTCGGCGCTGTAGCCTGCCCCCTGAGGCTTGGTGTGCACGGCATAGAGCTTGCCATAGCTCCAATCGCAAATGTAGAAGGCTTCCTGGTATTTGGAGGGGAATTTGGCACCGTAACCGAACGTCACGCCAGTGGGTGAGCCTGGGCCGATATCGACCACAGGCGGAACGCCGTCTTCCCAGCGCACTGGCCATTTGGCAGAACCATTGCGCCAGCCGAAGTCGGAGCCGCTCAGTACTTGGCAGACACGTGTGGGGCGATACCAAGGAGTGTTCATGTCCCACTCCATGTCGGCATCGAAGGTGAAGAGATCGCCTTGGCGATTGAACGCTGCGTCGTACTCATTGCGAAAGCCTGTGGTGATGAGTTCCCACTCTTTCCCATCCAGGCTAACCTTTGCTACCCAACCACGCGGTGCCATCGCATCGCGCATGAAGCCGCGGCCAACGATGCGAGGGAGGAGAATGTCTTCTTGCCAGAGCTTCGGCACGCGTGACTTGTTGAAGTCCGTCAGTGGTGTTTGGTTGCCAACGGTGACATAAATGGATTGACCATCGGGTGCTAAAACGACGCCGTGTGGCCCGTGTTCGCCTGAGGTGCCTGTGTAGCCTCGGATCAGTTCAACTTTATCAAACTTATCATCACTGTTCGTATCGCTGACACGGTAGAGGCCGCGACCTTGAAATTCATCGCCGTTCACTTGTAGATAAATGCTGCCCTTGGCGAAAACCATGCCCTGCGCGGCACCGATAGGTAAATCGATCTGCTCGATCTTAGTATCGGAGGGGCTGCCACCTGCTGCTGGCGGAGTGACGCGGTATAGGCGACCGTATTGATCGGACACGAGGAGACGGCCTTTGTCATCGTGGCACATGGAAACCCATGATCCCTCTTCCGTCTTGGGCACAGAGTAGAGTAACTCCACGTGGAAGTCCTTTGGCACATGGATCAGATTGACTGGTGTCGCTGCTACGGAAAGGTCTTCCGCATTTAGCAGAGTGGCATTGCCAATCAATGTGGCGGCGAGGAGAAGCGGGATGCGGGAGGTCATGTGAGTTGGATGAATTGCGGTGAAGCACAGCCAGTGCTTGTTGAAGGTGAAACGAAAACGACGTGATGATCCTTGCCCTCAATTCTTCTGGGGCTCAGTTTGCTGGCTTCGGAGCACGCCGTTTGCTCAAAATCGTGATGGCAGCAAATAATACAATCCCTCCAATCCCGATCCAGAGCCACGGGGCGGTTTTGGCTGGTGTGGTCTCAGCAGGTGGTTCGGGAGCGGGTGTGGGAGGTGGTGCCGCGATGGGGAGCTTGAAGGGTCGGCTCGTTTCACCAGGGAAAAGGAGCTGGGGGCGTCCAGCGGGTTTGGTGGTGAGTGAGTTTAGAAGGACAAGGGGTACCGTCGCGGACATCGTGTAGTCCACCACAAAGGAGTCTGCTTCCGCAGGAACTTTCAGGGTCAACTTACCGAGGAGGTGCACCTCCTTGGATTCGGCAGTGAACTCCTGATTCGTCGCCGCATCCATTGGCGTAAAGGTGAAAGCAGGCAGGTCTATGGGTTTTCCGCCGAGTTGCAGGCGCATGGCCTTTTGCAGGAAGCTGTTGGCGTCCTGCGATGTCTTGGTTTTATCCGCTTCAGACTGGTCTCTCCACCACTCGGCAGGAACAGGAGGAAGAGTGGTAGGAACCTCCGCCAGAAAACAGCGGGGATCGAGATTGATGCTAAAGGCAGCGCTGTCATCCTCTGAAAATGCTGTCTCCAGAGTCATGCTGGGCACTTGATGAGCATGGACGGTGAACGCGCAAAGTGAGCACAGGATGAGAAAGGCCAACCATTTGGCGGGGGCAGAGAAATTGCAATGAAGTGGCTGACCGTGGCAGTGCATGTTAGCGGTTCCGTCGCGCAAATGTCACGTTTTTGCAAGCAATCGGCGCGCTTCACAAAACGGCATCCACACTTAAATCTTCGCAAACAGAGAGGGTGAAGCTTGACTTCGCGTCCGCAACTTGCTTCAAAGGGTGATTGCCGATTAATTCATGGCTGCCTCGCTAAAAACTCCCGATCTCTCAGAAGAATTCCTCCTTGAGGACTTCAATCTGATCGGTCGTAGCCAAGATGCGACTATTCGGATGACAGACAACGGCGTCTCGCGGCAGCATGCAACCATCCGGCGCGATGGTCGTCTTTACTGGTTGTCCGACCTCGGTAGTGCGAATGGCAGCTTCGTCAATGACGTGGCGATCTCGACCGCCCGCGCGTTGCGCCATGGAGATAGGCTGCAATTCGGCACGTCAGTCTTTGTTTTTGACAATGATGACTCGGATAGCACTCGGGATCTTTCCGGCCAGACGCAGGTGCTGCGCACGGTTGCGCTACCGGTTAAGACCGTGAAGGCGACGTTGTTGGTCGGGGATCTCCGGAACTTCACTCAAATTTCCTCGCAACTCACGGCGGAGGAGGTGGCTGCAATGCTCCGAGAGTGGTATGCTGATTGTGAGACCATTCTGAAGCCTCGTGGTGCGATCATTGATAAGTTCATCGGCGATGGTGTCTTTGCGTATTGGCCATCGAACGACGATGAGTCGCGCGCCCGTGCCACTGAGGCGGCGCGACTCTTGAGTGTGCCGGAAACGAGTCATTCACCAACGAGGAAGTGGCTGCGGGAGAATCTCGGCACAGAGGTGCATTGTCATGTGGGGCTGAATGTTGGCGAAGTCGCTCTCGGTGCCATGGGGCGAGGTGTCAATACAGCCGTTGGTGAGGCGGTGAACGTCGCCTTCCGCATTGAGAGTCTAACGCGGAAGCTGAAGGTTCCCGTGCTGGCCAGCGCTGCCTTTGTCCAAGGTTGGGCGAGGGGGCTCCACTACTACACACCGGCAGGCATCCATCCAGTCAAAGGGCAACCGGAGCCGGTCGAAGTTTATGCGCTGGCGAATGCGGTGCATGTAGGCTAGGGGATCAGGCCTCCAGCCTTCTCTCCTTCCTTCCTGCCCGAGTTTGATGCACGCTTCTCCCCCTGATCGTCCTGGCACTGCCGCTGTGAACCGGCTGGCATTCTTTTTGCAGATGCTCTGCTGGGCGGGTGGAGTAGCTGGGCTACTGGCATTTTTCTTTAATGACTGGAATCTGCCAACGCCTTGGGGATCGGTGGGACTCCATCCTTGGCGTGGACATTTGATCATTGAGACGCTGATCGCCACAGGCCTGTTCTTGCTAGGTGCCTTGGCTTCGGGTTGGTGGTGGTCGGCGGTGCGGCCTGCCGTGTCTCCCGTCGCATTGGGAGCAGGGGCGTGGTTCATTTTTCTGTGGTCGGTGGCGGCGCTTGTGGGGGGCGTGACGCGTTCAGCCTTTATGGTGGGGGCAGGCCTGTGGCTGTCAGTGGCGTTCGCAGCCACGATCTGGGATTGGCGCTCCCAGTGGGCTCGGGTGAAGGCCTTTCTCACGACAAGGCGTCGCTGGAATGTGATTTTTTTTGTCCTCTGGGTTTTGATGAATGTCGCGGCCGACATGGCGCTGCTACCGTCTAGCCCTGGTGGATTTGGGGCGTCGCTCGACTGTGGGTTGGGGCGATTACTGAATCACCTATTCGTCGCAGCGGTGGTGTGGTATCTGCTGGCATGGCATGATCGTTGGGTGCCCGGGATGGTGCGGTGGACGGGCTGGGTGATCGTCGTGCTGATGCCGTTGTTCGTATTAATTGATACCATCCTTCGCTTGGCTTGGACAAAAGGCCTCATCACCCTTTTTGGCGAGCTTGAGGTCGGTGGCAGATTTGAATTCCATCGTGCGATGGTGGCGGGCGGTGTGGAGGTGGGTCCGTTGACGATTGGCCTTGCCGTGGCAGCGGTGGCGGCCGCTGTGGCGGTCTTCTGGGTTTGCGCATGGATCTCCCGCCGGATGGGAGCAATGATCAGTCCGCTGGGGTTGATTGTGATCGGCTCGCTGGCCTGGACCGCTTTTCAGATGGAGCAAGGTGCGGGTGTGCTGTGGAAAAGCCGCGCCTGGCGTTGGTGGGAGATGAAGACCTACCGCCTCCGCATGACTCCCTTTATTCCGCCGCCCGGCATCGCATCCTTCCAATCAGACTTTGCCGATCCAAAGGGGGGGGCTGCGGAAACGGTGACGTTTTCACGGCGTCCTGACATCTTCTTTTTTGTGGTGGAGACGCTGCGCAATGACGCGCTGCGGGCAGAGACCACCCCTTTCCTCTGTCGCTGGCGAGATGAAGAGTGCCAGCCTTTGCAGCAGACTTGGGCCGCATCGAATGCGACCCACCTTTCGTGGTTCTCCATGTTCAGTGGCAGGCTGCCAGTCTTTTGGGACGATGGCCGCCAGCGGGGAGGGGCTGCATTGCTGCCTGCGACCTTGCGACGCGGTGGCTATCGGGTTGAAGCACGGATGGTCAGTGACTTTGATTACATGGAGATGCTGCGAACGAACTTTGGTCAACCGCACCAGATTGATCTTTTGGAGTATCTCAATGAGAGTAGTCGAGAGCACATCTTCAAGACACCTGAACGGGAAGTGCGAATGCTGGATCGTGTGCGCACCTCAGTGCAGGGTCGGCCTGCGGGTGGTGGATTTTGGATCACCGCTTTTGATTCACCTCACTACCCCTACAAGTGGGGGGATGGCTTTGAGCCGCCGGTGACGGACTATGAAAAAGATCCGATGTTTCCCGTGCAACCCTCAGCAGATGAGGTGCGCGGCATCTTGCACCGCTACTGGAATTCAGTCGCCTGGGTAGATCGGCAGCTGGAGGGATTCATGGCGTTTCTGAAGGCACAAAACCGCTATGACGATGCGATCATCATCGTGACCGGGGATCATGGAGAGGAATTCAAAGAGCAGGGGAGTTGGTTCCATTGTTCCGCTTTGAACCCGATGCAAACTAATGTGCCCATTTTGATAAAGTGGCCAAAAAACATGGGCAGGGGGCCCCTCGTCAAGCAAGCCAGCCATCTTGATCTCCTGCCATCGCTCTTTGACGCGGTTGGCATGGAGGAGAAGACTTGGGCGGATCTTCCGGGGCAATCCCTTCTGCATCCCCAAGACCGCTCCATCGTCATCACCACCCACTATGCAGGCAAGAATGGGGAGGCAATGCTTCTCCTCCGCGATGGGTGGCAGGCAGCTTTCGGATGGGATCACTTTTGGCAGCCTATTGTGCCACAGAAGCTCTGGCTGGAACGCATCGAAGGGCCGCAAGGATCTGCTAGCCAACAGGCCCCAGAAACCTTCCTGCCACTCATGCGCCAGCAGTTTCCAGACGTTTTTGGGCGTATTTTCAAGACTTTGGAGGCGGATTGAACGATCTCAGCTCATTTCCAACGACGCAGCCCATGAGGGAATGGGCGCTGCACCCCGCCGCCCACCTTTGTCTGCGCAAAGTTGACACCGCTGTACAGCCCCTCTTGCGCAAGTGGGGAGGATGATGCAAAGGATGGTAAAGATGTCTGCGCCCAATCGCGTTGCCTCAGCAGTCAATATGGTGACGCTGAGCCTAATCTCCCATACCAATGCGGGCAAAACTACGCTCGCACGGACGCTCTTGCGTCGGGATGTCGGGGAGGTACGGGATGCTCCGCACGTGACGCTCTTCAATGAATCGCACACTTTGATCGAGACCAGTGAAGAGACGCTGCGTCTCTGGGACACTCCAGGCTTTGGCGATAGCACTCGTCTCTTGAAGCGGTTGCAAAGAGAGAAGAATCCAGTGTTTTGGTTTCTTTCCCAGGCCTGGGATCGCTTCACTGATCGCCCTCTCTGGTGCAGCCAGCAGGCGCTGAAAAATGTGCGTGATGAAGCTGATGTCGTTCTCTATTTGGTGAACGCTGGCGAGCCACCAGAGGTTGCCGGCTACATTCCAGCGGAGATGGAGATTCTCGGCTGGGTCGGCAAACCCGTGCTCGTCCTGCTGAACCAAACGGGACCGCCGCACTCAGCGTCCATTGAGCAGGCGGAGGTGGAACTGTGGAGGGAGCATTTCCGTCCTTATGACTTTGTGAAGGATGTCATCAGTCTCGATGCCTTCGCGCGATGCTGGGTACAGGAAGATCGGTTCATGGCGGCGTTGTCAGCGATGATGGATGGCGCAAAGGCGGCCTCCTTTGAAACGCTGCGGATGGCCTGGCGGCAGCGTAACGTGCAGACGTTTGAATCTGCGATGAAATTCTTGGCGGAGCAACTGACGGCTGCCATCCTCGATGCGGCGGATGTGAGGGATGAGACGCTGATGGAGCGCGTCGGTATTCGCCGAGGGGAAATCAATCGAGAGTACAACGAAGCGCGGCAGAAACTGGCTGCTCAGATGGCTGAACGTGCCGAGCATACGACGAATGAGCTGATACGTCTCCACGATCTTGAAGGCATGGCGGCGCGGACTGAAGGGCGTTTTTCGGCGGAGCAATTCCATGCGCCAGAGAAAGTGTCTGAGAGTGTTTGGGGTATTTTGGGTAGCTTTGCGGGGGGGGCGATGGGCGGACTGATTGCAGATTTGAAGTTGGGCGGTATGACCTTCGGTGGCGGCGCGCTGCTGGGTGGTTTGGCCACAGGCATCGGTGCCTATGCGCTGATTCGAAGCTATAATCTTGTCCGCGGGGGGGACTCCAGACTTCACTGGTCATGCGAGCATTTTCGTGAACAGACGCGCTTGTCGCTCCTCTGCTACTTGGCCGTGGCGCACTTTGGGCGCGGGCGTGGGGCGTGGCAGGAGAGCGAGCAGCCACAGCACTGGCGCACCATCGTTGACGCAGTCGTGGAAAGCTCAGGCGCTGAGTTAGATCACGCTTGGGAGAGCGGTGTGAAAAAGCAGGCGATGCCTGACGTCGTCTTCCGCAGGGTGTCCACTGCGGTGATGAAGTGTGGACGCGCTGTGCTGGATCAGTTGTATCCAGAGACGACTCGTTGAATCGCTTTGTGGTCTCAGTCTGAAAAGAAAGAGGCCCTGCGGCATGCGTAGCCGCAGGGCCAGGCGATCCAGCAACCAACAACGAGGATCGTTGGCACGAAATACTTAGCTGAGGAAAAAGCTGAGCAACCGTGGCCTGCGAAGACCGGCTCCGACAGACAGCGACATGTTAAAAAGTTTTGGAGGAACGTCAACCGGAGGGGTCTTTTTTTGCAAAAAGAGGTGGTGATTATCAAAATCGAGACCCGATTTTCCTTCAAATCTATTGAAATTTCAATAAATTGCCACTTGACAGGGGTGCGCGTGACAGGTGCGTCACTGTGAATAACTGCAATAACTTGTTATTAACTGTTGCTGATAATCGATGCTTGGTGAGCGATTTCCCTCTCAAGTGGTGCTGTTCGGTTGAACTTTAGGTTTAGCTAAGGGGATCGGAGTCGCCAAACAACGTGCTCCTGGTGACTTGAGAAGAAAGATAACACGGCGGGGGTTCGTTCATCACGCATTGAGCAAAGCCGCATCCCATCCGTCATCCGTTTCCCCTTCAGCCTTGCCATTGAATATTGGTTGAAGCGTTGCGAGAACACTGGACGATGCTCTTTGCTTTCATCCCCCCCCCAAATGCACTCAATCCTCCGTTCAATTACCAAGAGCGTCTTCACTGCTGCGACGATCTCTTTACTGGCATGCAACGCGGCAGAAGCAACCGACTGGACCAACTGGCGTGGACCTCTCCAGACTGGCGAGAGCCTGGAGCACTTCCAGAACGCCAAGGTGGCCGAGACGCCTGCCTGGACCTACGTTTCCCATAGCCGCGGCTGCCCCGTCATCTGCGATGGCAAGGTTTTTGACTTTGGCTATCGCGGTGAAAAGGAAGACCTGGTGGAACTCCTCACCTGCCTGGATGAAAAGTCCGGCGCAAAGTTGTGGGAGATCGAAATTAAAGACTTCATCTCAGACACAGTCTATAACCGCTACGCCATCGGTTCGCCCACGGTCGATCCAGTCACAAAGCGCGTCTATCTTCTCACCGCTTACGGCGTCTTTGGCTGCTGGGATTTTGAAGGCAAGGAGCTGTGGAGGCTCTCCCTCATGGAGCAGATCGGTCGCATGACCTTCCCGAACTCAAAGGTGGGTAGCCCCGTGATCGAAGGTGACCTCGTCATTATCCGCGGCATCACCTCAAACTGGGGAGCCGAAGGCCCTGCTTCGGATCGCTTTTACGGCTTTGATAAAATCACGGGTGAACTCGTCTGGAGCAGCACCCCTGGCGAAGTCCCGCCGCAGGATAGCTCCTTCAGCACCCCGATAGTCACCACGATCGATGGTAAGCGCGTCTTCATCGCCGCCACGGGTTGCGGTAACTTCATCGCAGTGAATGCTTTGACCGGCAAAGCTCTGTGGAGACATAAATTCGCCAAAGCGGGTGCAAATGCGACCGTCGTCCTGCACAACGGCACAGCAATCGGCATTCATGGAGATGAGAACGTCGATAGCGCCGATAAGGGCCGCATGGTTTGTGTCAAGGTGCCGACCAGCTTTGCGAAGGATGAACTGGTCTTCGATAACGCCGTGGATGCTGCTGCGTGGAAGGCCAACGAGGTTTGGCGCAACAGCCAGTCCTCCAGCTCGGGCTCACCGATCATCCACGATGGCATCGTGTATCAGATCACTGACACCGGATCCGTCATCGCCGTGAAGGCGGAGAGTGGGGAAATTGTCTGGGAATCGAAGGTCAGCAACGGCAACACTCATTCCTCCCCACTGTATGCGGATGGCCGCATCTACGCTCCGCTGATGGAAGGCGCAGTCTTCGTTTTGGACGCCAAGGATGGCAAGGAACTCCAGAAAATCGACCTCGAAGGGAATTGCATCGGCGCGGCCATGATTTGCAACGCTCATCTCTTCGTTCACACCACGGAAAAGTTGTATTGCTTCCCGATCACGAACGACGGAGCTACGGTTGACCCAACGCCGGAGACAGCACCTGCTGCAAAAGTAGGACCTGCCGTCGCTCTACAGATCATCCCAGCCGAATTCGTTATCGCCCCAGGCGGAAAAGCAGCTTTCCGTATCCGCTCCGTTGACGCCAATGGCAACGTTGTCGGGGATGTGAAGAAGGTTTCATGGGAGACTTTCATCCCACCCACCGCGAAGGTGAAGGCCAAGATCGATGATGCGAAGTTCAACGACGAGAATGAAATCGTCGCGAATGTAGATGCTAAAATGGGTGCGGGTGCCTTTAAGGCGACAAGCGCAGATGGCCTCTTCGGCGTAATTCGCGGACGGGTTTTGCCAAAGCCTCCCTTTGAGCAGGACTTCTCTGTGGCAACACTTGATCAGGAGTTCCCTGCCGATGCAGCCTTCCCAGCGTACAAGTATGCTTATCCACCGCTCCCTTGGATCGGTGCCCGCTTCAAGTTCCAGATTATGGACGAAGGTGGGGAGCATGTGCTGGGTAAAAGCTTTGATCGTCTGCTCTTCCAGCGCGGCACCGTGTTCATGGGCACTCCTGACATGCACGACTACACCGTGCAGGCGGACCTCATGACGGATGGCAATCGTCGTGTGAAGTCCGATGTCGGTGTGATCAATCAACGCTACGCCATTGTTCTGAAGGGCAATGCCAACGTGCTGGAGATCAGCTCAAACTTCGAGCGTCTCACCCGCACCGCGCCGCTCAAGATCGCTGCGCAAACATGGTACACTCTAAAGACACAGGTGAAAGTGGACGCTGACGGCATCAATGGAACAGTCTATGCAAAGGTATGGGAACGCAGCGCACCAGAGCCGAAAGAATGGACGCTAGAAGCCAAGGTGAATCCAGTCCACAAGCAGGGCAGCCCTGGCCTGTTTGGATTCACTCCGCAGAATCAGAAGCGAGTCTTCATTGATAACATCAAAGTCCTGCCCAATCCTTAATTCGGCCTTATTTCCCCATTCATTTCCCAGACACGATCCATGAAAACTACCCTGAAACTCACCGCGTTGCTCGGCGGCGCACTCTCGCTCTCCCTTGTGAGCGGGAACTTTGGAACCTCGACCGCCAACGCCGCAGACTGGCCCACCTGGGGCGGTCGCGATGATCGCAACATGGTCTCCGAGGAAAAAGGCCTGCCTATCGATATTGAACTAGGCAAGAAAAAAGCTGGCAGTGAAGAGATCGACCTGTCGACGACCAAAAACGTTGCTTGGGTGGCGAAGCTGGGCTCCCAGTCTTACGGCACTCCGAATATCTCGGGCGGCGTTGTGTACGTCGGCACCAACAATGAGTCTCCACGCAACCAGTCCCACATCGGTGACCGCGGTGTCGTGATGGCCTTTGATGAATACACTGGTGCCTTCAAGTGGCAAATGATTGCCCCTAAGCTCGGCGCAGGGAAGGTCTCCGACTGGGAGTTCCTTGGAATGTGCTCCACTCCTACTGTCGTGGGCAACAAGGGCTACCTTGTTACGAACCGCTGCGAAGTCGTTTGTCTCGATCTCAATGGTATGTCCGACGGCAATCAAGGCTTCCAAGACGAAGCCAAGTACACCGCGACTGCTGACAAGGACGGCAAAATGGTCGAGCCAGCAATCGGTGCCACTGACGCAGATATCCTCTGGGTCTATGACATGCGCAAAGAACTCGGCGTCTTCCCCCACAACATCGCCTCCAACTACCCTCTGGTGTTTGACGGCCATGTCTATGTAGCCACCTCCAATGGGGTGGACTGGTCCCACACCAATATCCCGGCACCGACGGCTCCTTCATTCCTCTGCCTCAATGCAGAAGACGGTGCCTATGTTGCAGAGATGGCTGCTGACGCCAAAGTGTCTGAAAACATCATGCACTGTAACTGGTCATCCCCAGCCGTTGCGATGGTGAACGGTAAGGCGCAGATCATCTTCGCCGCTGGCGACGGCTGGGTCTATGGCATGGGAACTGCGGCTGACAAGGTGAAGGTGGATGACGAAATCTCCGAACTCCCGATCCTCTGGAAATACAACGCCTGCCCCAAAGAATACCGCTTTGATGAGAACGGTGAGAAAAGGAAGTATGCTGAGTACGATGGTCCAAGTGAATTGATCAGCACCCCAGTCATTCACGAAGGTCTGGTCTATGTTTCCATCGGCCAAGATCCTGAGCACGGCGAAGGTGTTGGTATGATGAGTTGCATTGATCCCACCGGCACCGGTGATTTGACAGACAAGCCAGTCTGGACCTTCCGCGATATCGAGCGCACCATCAGCACTCCAGCGGTCAAGGACGGCCTTGTTTACATGTCCGACTACACAGGTCGCCTCTTCTGCCTAGAAGCTAAGACCGGCAAACTGGTCTGGAAGTATGATACCAAGGGCCACATCTGGGCTAGCCCAGTGCTTGCCGATGGTAAAATCTACCTCGGCAATGAAGAGGGCGAACTCTTTATCCTTGCGGAAGGCAAGGAGATGAAAGTTCTCAAAGAGATCGAATTCCCAGCGGCGCTCAAGGGTTCAGTGGTCGCTGCCAATGGTGCCCTCTATTTGGCCACCGACACGCACCTTTACTGCTTCAAAGAGGGTGCAAAGCCTGTGGAGAACTGAGCCTTCGCACAGCTTTAAAATGATGAACTCCTGGTTGTGTCCGCACGACCAGGAGTTTTTGTTTCATGATAGTTTCATGGGTAAACTAGCGTTCGTAGCCATCCATTCATGATGAACAAAACACTTTTCGGACTGGCCGCTGCAGCAGGCCTTTGGGTATCAATCACTGCATCGGTACTGGCGGAGGGAGATATCCCGCAGCGCCGCGCTCAGCATGTCATCGTCATCAGCTTTGACGGTGGAAAGCCTGCTGTCATTAACGAGAGTGAGATGCCGGTATTCAAGCGTCTCGCTGCGGAGGGCGCCCACACCTGGGTAGCGAATACCATTTTTCCTCCGAAAACGTTGCCCTCTCATACGTCCATGACCACCGGAGTCGGGCCGGACAAGCACCAGATCCTGTGGAACGATTGGATGCCCATTCGGGGACTCGTCAAAGTCCCCACCATGTTTTCATTGGCCAAAGACGCAGGTCGCAGCACTGCGATGTTTGTCGGGAAAGTGAAGTTTCGCCATCTATGGCTGAAGGATTCCGTGGATGAGTTTAATTTTGGTGGTGCTCAAGACGGTTCCCCTGTTCCTGCCAATCAGGACAAGGCTGTTGTCCCTGCTCAGACCGTCGCCAAGGAAGCCGCTGCCTACATCGTGGCGAAGAAGCCCGACCTTTGCTTCATTCACTTTCCTGATGGCGATAGTGCTGGCCACAAAAGTGGCTGGGGATCTCCAGAGCAAAAGGAAGCCTTCAAAGTTTGCGATCAGGCGCTCAGTCAGATCGTCAAAGCAGTGAAAGAGGCGGGTATCGCTGATTCCACGGTGATGATCTTGAGCGCCGATCACGGTGGTCACGAGAAGAACCACTCTGAGAACATTCCAGACGATATGAACATCCCTTGGATCGCCTGGGGGGCCGGAGTGAGCGCTGCGCATGAGATTCAAGGACCAGTCACCACCTTCGACACCGCTGCCACTGCCCTCTGGCTGCTAGGCGTTCCGGTGCCCGCATCGTTCGACGGCAAGCCTGTCAAAGAAGCCTTTGCTCCAGTCGCAGTAAAGGCCAAGGCACCGTGAACCTCTATTGACACGCCTCCATCCCTCGGAGAGGGATGGGTACGGTACTCCTCTCTCTCCGAGAGAGGATCG
>CAZCAL010000064.1:0-12431 GCA_964496625.1 uncultured Verrucomicrobiaceae bacterium
GCCAGATGGCAAACGTGCTTTTGTCTCCTGTGTGGATGGATCGCTTCAAGCGGTGGATCTTGGTAGCGGGAAGACGGAAGTTTTTGACCGACGGCATGGGTCGTATGCGAGTGGTTGCGTGTTGTTGCCGGATGGAAAAACGATCGTCACCGCGGGCTACGATGGCTTGTTGCTTTGGCATGACGTGGCGACGAAAAAATGCACTCGTGAGGTGAAAGCTCATCAGTTTTGGAGCTGGCAGATAGCGCTGTCGCCCGATGGAAAACACGTGGCTACGGTGACGGGACAATACCTGCCGGGTGGCTGGAAATATGAGCCTGCAGCGGAGATCGAGGCGTCGGTGAAGGTCTTTGATACGGGCTCGGGCGAGTTGGTGGCGAGTTTTAGTCACGCGCCGCCAGTGTTAAGTTGTGCATTCAGCCCGGATGGTCGCTTCCTCGCAGCGGGGAATCTTCTTGGGGAAGTCCGCGTGTGGGATTTGCAGAAAATGGATGGAAGGGCTGTTTCGCAATGGACCTCGCCGGACTTTACTTCGTGGGGCACGATCAAGTCTCACCACTACATCGGCGGAATCCACGGGCTGATTTTCTCGCCGGATGGGAACGCGATAGCTGGATGCGGAATGGGTTTAATGGCTGATCCGATGGCGGGCAATGGCAAGATGACGTGGCAACGCTGGAACTGGCGCAAAGGAGAACGCATTGATCAAATCAAGGACGGTCAGCATGGCTCCGGTCTCATGGAGTCGCTGACGTGGCATCCTGGTGGTAAGCATTTCCTCATGGCTGGACGCCAAGCGCAGGGGACGTGGAATGCGGCGGTGTTCAGCGCTGTCGATGGTGAGTTAGTGACAACCTTGGATACGAAGTCGAGAGTGACCCACAGCCGATTTTCCGCCGATGGGAAGACTCTGATCACCTCCCAAGTCATGAGTCCTGGAAAGGCGAAGCCGAATGAGTGGCAGCCTTCGGGGCGATTGCAGGTGTATCAGGTGGAAGTGTGATGGGATGTCTCCTTTTGGTCGTTCTAATGGGATGCTGAAATCGCTGATTGGTTTTCTTTTTCTCAGTCTGGCTGTCCACGCTGCGGAGGTGCCGATGCGGCCCAATATTCTGTTTATCATGACGGATCAACAACGTTGGGATTGTGTGGGGGCGAATGGGAACAAGATCATCAAGACGCCGAACTTGGATCGCCTTGCGGCGCGTGGAGCCAATTTCACTCATGCGTTTGTTGCTTCGCCTGTGTGTGTGCCGTCGAGGGTGAGCTTCTTCACGGGGCGGTATGCTCACTCGCATCACAATCGGGTGAACTACACGCCACTGGATCGGCGGGAGGTATTGATGCAGGCGAGATTGAAGGAGGTGGGGTATCGGACAGGCGTAGTGGGGAAGTTGCACTATTATCCGCCGACACGTGAGGAGGCGATTCGAACGGGGTTTGATGCGGTGGAACTGCACGATGGATCTTCCATCACGGATTTGTGGTCAGACTATGTGAAGTGGCAGCGTGCGAATGATCCTCAGAAGCTCAAAAACTATCGTGCGCTGGCCAATGACATTGCGCCGGGGAAGAATCCTTTTCGTTCAATGTTGGATGCCAAGTATACGGATACGGCCTGGACTGGGGAGCGGTCTCGCGCGATACTGAAGGATCTGGCGGCTGGTGCGGAGCCATTCTTTTTCTATGTTTCATTTTGGAAGCCGCATTCGCCTTACGAGGTAGCGGCACCTTATGACTCGATGTATGACGGGGTGCAGATTCCGATTCCTGAGACGGTGAGTTTGGAGACGACAAAGAACTTGCCTCTTCCCGTGCAAAAGCTGGCGATGCGGGGTGGTTTGCCTGACTTGAATCGTGAGCAAGTGGAGTGGGCCTACCGCAGCTACTATGCGACGATTACTCATGTGGATCGCGAGATTGGTGAACTGCTGGACGCTCTTGAGGCGACGGGCAAGGCGGACAATACGATCATTGTATTTAGCTCGGACCATGGGGATCAGTTGTTCGAGCACACCATCACGGGCAAAAATTGTTTCTTTGATTCGTCGGTGCGGGTGCCCTTCATGGTGAGTTGGCCAGGTCGGATCAAAACGGGGCAGGTGCATGATGAACTGATCGAAACGGTGGACTTGCTGCCGACGCTGTTTGAGCTAGTGGACATTCCAGAGCCACGGGAGGTGCAGGGCCGGAGTTTTGCGCCGCTGGTGGCGGACGTTGGTCGCGCATACGAGCCGCATGCGGAGGTCTTCAGCGAGAACATCATTCCCGAGGTCATCACGGGGAGAAAGATGCAGATGGAGTATGAGAAGGGCAAGGGCGTGGCTGGAATTCGGCATCCTGATGCGAAGATGGTGCGAACTGAGCGGTGGAAGTATTGCTACTATCCTGATGGATACGCGGAGCTTTACGATCTCCGGGTCGATCCGTTGGAGAAAAGTAATCGAGCGGGGCAGGCCGGGGTGAAGGAGGTGGAGATGGATCTGCGGACGCGCTTGCTGAATTGGATGATTACCAGCGATGAGGCGGATCAGATCGCGGATCGGTGGTTGTTGCCGGAGAAGAAGTAACAGGGCTCTGATGGTAGGTGGTTTCCGACGATGCTGGCGGTTTTGCTATTTGGGAACGTGTTTCGGAGGGCTGGAGATTCCTCCTGATCGTTCGACATTTTGATCCTTGTCGTGTCGTATGGTCACCATGCCTTTTGCACGTTTCCTGATTGTGATTGCCGCACTGACCGGAGTGGTTCGGTCAGCGGAGGTGTCGTTCAATCGCGACATTCGGCCCATCCTTTCCGACAACTGCTTTTCCTGCCATGGTCCAGACAAAAATCATCGCGAAGCGGATCTGCGATTGGACGTGCGTGAAGAGGCAGTGAAGCAGAAGGCTATCGTTCCAGGCAAGCCGGAGCAGAGCGCGCTCATGGAACGTATTCTCACTGCGGATGCGGATGATCTGATGCCGCCGCTGGACTCGCACAAGAAGCTAACATCTGCGCAAAAGGATACGCTGCGGCGCTGGATCGCTGAAGGGGCGGAATACCAACTGCACTGGGCCTATGTGCCGCCGATAGTCTCCGCTGGCAGTAAGTCCATCGATGACTTCATCCGTGAGCGGTTGGCAGCGGCTGGATTGAAACCCTCGCCGCCAGCGGGAAAGGAGACCTTGATCCGGCGCGTGACCCTTGATCTGACTGGCCTGCCGCCGACTCCGGTGGAGGTGGATGCGTTTGTGCAGGATACTTCTGCAGACGCTTATTCGAAGGTAGTGGATCGGTTGTTAAAGTCTCCGCACTATGGGGAGCGCATGGCGGTTGACTGGTTGGACGCGGCCCGCTACGCGGATTCGAATGGCTATCAGGTGGATCGTGATCGCGAGCTTTGGCCGTGGCGGGATTGGGTCGTCAGGGCATTCAATTCAAACCTTCCCTTTGACCAGTTTACCATCGAGCAATTGGCGGGTGATTTGCTGCCGGATGCGACATTGGATCAACGCATCGCGACTGGCTTCCACCGCAATCACATGTTCAATGAAGAAGGCGGCGTTATCGCAGAAGAGTTCCTTGCTGAATACACCGCCGATCGGGTGGAGACGACTGCCGCAGTCTGGCTGGGGCAGACTTTCAATTGCTGCCGTTGCCACGATCACAAGTTTGATCCCTTCACCCAGCGGGATTTTTATGCGATGAAGGCCTTCTTCCACAACGTGCCTGAGCGCGGTGTCGGGATCTACAGCAATCCGGTCCGCACCAATGCCCCGCCCTTTGTGAAACTTCCCGCCCCTGTGACGGAGGCCAAGATTGCAGCGTTGAACGCGAAGTTGAAGCCAGTGGAGGATCGACTGAGTGCACTGTCTGCTGGCGAGGTGGAGACTTGGGCCAGCAGAGTGGCGAGCACGCAAGTGGACTGGCAGCCACTGCAACCTGTCTCCGCTGCAGGCGGTGACAACCCGCCAACGCTTGAAGGTGGGGCAGTTCTCATCGGGCCTCAGGAGTCGCGAGCGAACAACATTAAGATCACCGCCAAATTGCCAAAGGGGAAGTTCACCGTGCTGCGGCTGGAATGTTCCACCACCGCGCCAGCGGCTAGTTTTCAATGGAGCGAGTTCAAGTTTGGGAAGGAAAAACTGCGCGCGCTGGACTCAGCGCAGGTCATGGTGCTGGACAATGATCGCAAGACCCGCGTGCCGCTTTCCGTGGTGCCTGGGAAACCGGTGCAGGCGCTGTTTGAATTTGAAACACCGTCCTCAGGCTCAGAAGCGGTGATGGTGATCAGTGTTGAAAATGCGGGTGGTCCCTCGCAGTGGCGTTTTTTTGCCGCTACGACCGAGGTCGAGTTTGTGGTGCCGGATTCCATCGCGGCGATAACCAAAACGGAAGCAGCCAAGCGCACGGCACGCGAGGGAAAGCTGCTCCTGGAGTATCGGCTTGCCCAACTGCCTGAGCATCGTCGTCTGACGGATGAAGCGGCGTCGCTGAAAAAGGAAATCGCAACGGCCGAGGGCGAGATTCCGACGACCTTGGTCATGGAGGAACAGAAGGAGCCGCGCGATACCTTCATTCTCATGCGCGGTGCCTACGACAAGCCTGGAGAGAAAGTCGTGGCTGCCACACCTGCCGTTTTGCCGCCATTGGAAAACGGATGGCCAACGAATCGACTGGGGCTGGCGAAGTGGCTGGTGAGTCCACAAAATCCATTGACCTCGCGAGTGGTGGTGAATCGATATTGGCAGCAGCTTTTTGGCACGGGTCTGGTCCGCAGCAGCGAGGACTTTGGATCTCAAGGGAATCCCCCGAGTCATCCAGAGTTGCTGGACTGGCTGGCAGTGACGTTTCGTCAGAGCGGCTGGGATGTGAAGCAATTCATGCGTCGCCTTGTCATGAGTGAAACCTACCGGCAGAGTTCGCAGTTCACGGAGCTGAGTGCCCGCCTTGATCCAGAAAATCGGCTGTTGTCGCGTGGGCCGCGCTTTCGTCTGCCTGCGGAAACGATTCGTGATCAAGCGCTTGCCGCCAGTGGCTTGCTCGTGCCCACGATAGGTGGTCCAGCCGTGAAACCCTATCATCCGCCGGGGCTGTATGAGCAGGTGGTGGCTCAACGCGACAATCCCTCGGCGACGTATGTGCAAGATCATGGGGATGCGATCCACCGCCGCAGCCTTTACACATACTGGAAGCGCAGCGTGCCTCATCCCGCGATGTTGCTATTTGATGCGCCGTTTCGTGAGACCTGCACTCTGCGCCGCTCGCGCTCCAATACGCCGCTGCAGGCGCTCAATCTGATGAACGATCCGACCTATGTGGAAGCCTCACGGCTTCTCGCTCAGCGCATGATGAAGGAAGGTGGTGATGCCAGAGAGTCTCAGATAGCGCATGGCTTTCGTCTTCTGCTGGCCCGCCAACCGAGCGAACCCGAACTTGCCGTCCTGAAGGCGGCTCTGCTGCGTGCGGAGCAGGATTTTGCCAATGATCCTGAGGCTGCGAAACAACTGCTGACGGTGGGTGAGGCTCCGGTGGATGCGAGCCTCAACGCCGTCACGCTCGCCGCATTTACATCACTGGCCAGCACGTTGCTCAATCTCGATGAAGTGATCACCAAGGAATGAACCCCATGCCTGCCGAATCTTCTCTCTCCCCGTTTTCTCGCCGCAACCTGCTGAAGTCGTTGGCAATGGCCGCATTGACAGAGCCAAAGCTTTTTGCTGCCCAGTCTCCTCACTTTGCACCGAAGGCGAAGCGGATCATCTGGCTGACCCAAGCGGGTGCACCATCGCAACTGGATCTCTTCGATTACAAGCCGACGCTCGCTTCCCAATTTGACAAAGACCTCCCGGATTCCGTCCGTGGGGAGCAGAGGCTCACTGGCATGACGGCTGGACAGAAGAGGTTTCCCATCGCGCCATCAGTGTTCAAATTTCAGCAACATGGCCAGAGCGGCATGTGGCTAAGCGAGTTGCTGCCGCACACCGCGAAGTTCGCCGATGACCTCTGCCTCATCCGCACGTTGCACACGGAAGCGATCAACCACGATCCGGCGATGACTCTTTTGCAAACCGGACATCAAATTGGCGGCCGGCCTGCGTTTGGGGCCTGGGCTTCCTACGGTTTGGGATCTGAGAACTCAGATTTGCCGGCTTTTGTGGCGATGATTTCACGACCCAGTGGTCCGACGAACGCGCAGCCTTTGCATGAGCGGATGTGGGGGTCGGGCTTTCTGCCGTCGAAGTATCAGGGCGTGAGAATGAGTTCAGGAAAGGACCCCGTTCTTTTTCTATCGAATCCGCCGGGTATCACCCCGACGCGGAGACGTGTGATGCTGGATGACGTGGCTGCTTTGAATCGCATCAAGTTGGCTGAGTATCAGGACCCCGAAATCCAGGCGAGGATGGACCAGTATGAGATGGCCTTCCGCATGCAGTCAGCCGTGCCAGAACTCGGGGACTTGTCCAAGGAGTCTGAGGACATCTACGACCGCTATGGTCCAGAGTCGAAAAAGGCGGGCACCTTTGCAGCGAACTGCATTTTGGCGCGCCGACTGGCAGAGCGCGGGGTGCGCTTCATCCAGCTCTATCATCGCGGTTGGGATCAACACAACAATCTGCCCAGCGGAATCAAGAGCCAGTGTTACGATACGGACCAGCCCACTGCGGCGCTGTTGGGTGAACTCAAGGAGCGTGGGTTGCTGGATGATACGTTGGTCATCTGGGGCGGGGAATTTGGCCGCACGGTCTATTCCCAAGGGGTGCTGACGCGTGACAATCACGGGCGTGACCATCACCCACGGTGCTACAGTGTCTGGATGGCTGGTGCGGGTGTGAAAGGCGGTCATGTGCACGGAGAGACCGACGACTTTAGCTACAACATCGTCAAAGACGGTGTCCACATCCATGACATGAATGCGACCGCTCTGCATCTGCTGGGGCTGGATCACAAGCGGCTGACGTATCGGTTTCAAGGGCGGGATTACCGGCTCACGGACATTCACGGCGAGATCGTCCACGCGCTGCTGGGGTGAGAGCGACGATGCGGAGCGGGCTGATATTGTGATGGCGATGACTGATGGAATGGCGTTACACTGCCAAGATGATGACGTTTTTATGCCTCCTAGTTCTCGCCGTTGGTGCTCTGGTCCATGCGGATGATACGGCTCGGATAGCGGCTTTGATGGCCAAAGGCGGGGTGGTGACCATCCCGGCGGGCGACTACCATCTGGATGGAGTGGAGCCCATTGCGATTGGCTCAAACCTGACCGTCTTCGCCCACGGAGCGCGATTCATTTTACCGGATCATTTGCCTGAGAGTGCGAGGGTGGTTTTGTTTGCAGGGGCGGATGTAGCAAACTTTGCGTGGCACGGTGGCGAGTTTGTCGGCCATGTTTTTGATCCGGCACAGCGGGAGAATCTGTGGGAGCCGAATGCGAACACGAAGGGCATCGAGATCACCACGACGATGGAGGGCGGGACGCATGATGTTTTGTTTCGCGACGTGAAGTCGAATGGGATGTCTGGCGCGGTGCTGGGTGTTCACGGGGTGTATGGCAAGCACAGCGATGCGGCGGTGGAGGTGTATGCGGAGCGGGTGGCAGTGGAGAGTTGTTCGCTGCTGCGCAGTGGGAAATTCATGTGGGACTATGGGTATCTGTGGCAGATCGTGACCTGGCCGGAGGCCTATGAGCCCTGGGAGGTGGAGCGGGCGAAGAAGTATTTCCGCATGGATCTGGTGCATGAGGCGACGATGCGGGCGGGGGACGATCAGGTGAAGTTTGACAATCGCACCAAACCCATCGGCGTGAGTCAAAGCGATGAGCCGAAGGAGGCCTTGACGTTTTTAGGTGAGGCGCTGCCAAACAACATCGTGCGTGGGAAGCAGTATTTCTTGGTGGATAGCGGGGAGGACTTTATCAAAGTAGCGGATGCGCCGGGTGGGGCGGCGGTAGTTTTTGATGGCGACTCTGGTGCAGGTGCGGCCTTGGCGTATCACATCTCCGCGACGTATTTGTCTGCTTATGCCCCGACGGGAAGCGGCCCAGGAAAGGGGGCGTTTGACATCGTCGGAGCGAAAGATGTCCGAGTGACTGGCTGTCAACTCAGTGCGGTGGGCGATACGATGCACATCCAGCGCTGCAAAAATATCGTCTTCAGCAACAACCACATTTTAGGCAGTCGCATGGGGGCGTTCTTCCTGGCAGAATTTTGCCAGAACGCGACGATCACTGGCAATCTGGTGGACGGCACCAATGGGAGTCGAGTGGTGAGTGTGGAGAAGAGTTGCACGGATGTGACGATGACGGGCAATACTTTTCGCAATGGGGGCCGAGGGGCGTGGATCAATCAGCCGGTAAATTTTGTGATGACGGGCAATGTGTTCGTTAACAACACGACGAAGAACGAGCCTGATATGCGGCGCGGAAGGATCGGCTATCGGACGGCACAGCCGGGGACATTCCCCGAGTTGTATTTCACCATCTATGATCCTGAGGCGAGCTACGGGCCGATTGTGGTGAAGGATAATATCTTTGTAGTGGGAGATTCCGCGCCGGAGGAGGCAGTGACTTTTGCTCCGAATGGCCATGACTTGCAGTTCACAGGAAACACCTTTCAAAACAAACCGGTGACCATCGTGGTGGACCCTACCTGCAAGGGGACGGTCATCGAAGGAAATCAGGGGGCAAAGACGGTGGTGAAGCCAGTGGATTTTAATCACGGGCGGAGGTGAAAGGGAAGGAGCTGGCGGTAGATTATGATCGCTTTTCGGCACTTTAGCTGCTTGCTAAGGTAGTCATTTTCTAGTGACCAAAATCTTCTTCTTTCTGTTGTGGGTCGCCATTTCTGCCTGCGCGTTCTCTGCGGATCGCGCAGGATATAACCTGAAGCACGCCTGGAAGGCACTCCAATTCCCAGATTGTCCGGTCGGCGTCTCGTTTACTCAGGAGGAAGTGCCCTCGGCAATCGTGGTGTTACAGCGCGGCTTGGTGCAGGTGCTGCCGAGGGACCGCGATGCGAAGGTTGCTGCCGCTTTTTTGGATCTGCGGGATCGATTGAAAGATGAGATCCACTTTGAGGCAGGGCTCCACGCGGTGGTGTTCCATCCTAACTTTGCGAAGAATCATCGGGTCTATCTTAGTTATTCGCAGAGCGAACCTCGTCGTGCGGTACTGACTGAGATGCTGGTGAAGAATGGTCCAGACTTTCGTGCCGATCCGGCGACGGAGCGGGTGCTGCTGGAGGTGCCTCACCAGTTGGCGGATCATTTCAGCGGAAGCTTGGCCTTTGGTCCAGATGGGATGCTCTACTGGACGATTGGTGATGGCGGGATGCGAGATGATCCGCATGGAATGGCGCAGCATCCCTTTTTGCTTCAGGGCAAGGTCCTGCGATTGGATGTGGATCATCGAAGCGGGTCCAGAGGGTATGCTATACCTGCCGACAATCCGTTTGCGGAGAAGCAAGAGTGGCGAGGGGAGATCTATGCGATGGGTTTTCGAAATCCATGGGGGATGTCGTTTGATTCGATGACTGGAAGACTTTGGCTCGCTGATGTTGGTCAAGAAATGTATGAGGAAATCAACGTCGTCACCAAAGGCGGAAACTACGGCTGGGCGGAGCGCGATGGCCCAACGCGCTTGATTGCAAAGGGAGACTCTCCGCAGCCGAGCACGTCCTTTATTGATCCAGTGCACAGTTATTCCCGGACGACAGGTGAGGGGATCTGCATCGCAGGAGGTTATGTCTATCATGGGGCACGACTTCCAGAGCTTAGAGGATGCTATCTTTACGGGGACTGGGGTTACGGGAAGTTGTGGGCGTTCCGTCCAGCGGAGGCGGGTGGGGTGGCGACGAATACCCTGCTGTTTACTCACGATCCTGGCGACGAGAGATTCAATCCAACGCAAATTTGTCCTGATGCGGACGGGGAGCCATTGATCCTCAATCATAGTGGATGGATTGAGACCTTAGTCGAAGAGTCGAAGTAGTCGCTGGGGCTCTTTGCCTGCCAGTTTTCATTCTTGCTTGGCGTATGCTTCGTTCGCCGTTAGCGTTATCCTCATCCATGAAAAGAACGAGTCTTCTCCTGCCCTTCCTGCTTCTTTACTCTGCCCTTTCGCACGTTTCGGCTGCGGAACCTGAGAGCTTTGACCGACTCAAATTTCATGCTGCCCCAAAGGCTCTGTCTCCTGATGCTGTGGTGACAGATTGGGCGCGATTTTTGGGTCCCACGGACAATTGTCATTCCACGGAGAAGCCTCTGCTCAAGGAACTGCCTGCTGAAGGTCCTGCGAAAGTCTGGGAGGTAGCTACGGGAGAGGGTTACACCTCGCCCGCGATTTCAGGCGATCGGGTGGTGATTTTTCATGCGTTGGATGGCAAGGAAACCGTGGAGTGCTTGGAGCGCGAAACTGGAAAGCGCTACTGGCTAGCCGACTATCCGATTGAGTATCGGGATCGATATGGATTCGCCGCAGGTCCGCGCAGCAGCCCGGTGATTGCTGAGGGAGTGGTGGTGGTGCTGGGTGTTACCAGCCTGCTGCACGGGATTGATCTTGAAACGGGCAAGGTGCTTTGGACTCATGATCTGCGAAAGGAGTACTTAGTGCCGCAGGACTTCTTTGGCCATGGATCGTCGCCACTGATTGTGGGAGAAAAGGTCATCGTCCAGGTGGGAGGCAAGCTTGAAGACACGTCGGGCGAGGAATCAAAGCGTGAGCGTTCGCGGAAGCTTGCGACTGCGGGGGTGAGCGTGGCTGCGTTTGATTTGAAGACTGGGACGGTGAAGTGGGAATTGAAAGACGAATGGGGTGCCAGTTATGCCTCGCCGGTTTTGGCAAAGTTCCATGGCAAAGACAAAGTGATCGTTTTTGCTGGCGGCGAGAGCGACCCTCCATCGGGAGGGCTGATGTGCATCGATCCCGAGACTGGCACGCTGCATGATCGGTTTCCATGGCGGGCAGATGACTATATTTCTGCAACGGCATCTTCTCCGACACTGGTGCCGGAGCGAAATCGGGTGTTTGTTTCGACCTGTTATCCGAAGGGGCATCCGTTGGGCGGTGTCATGGTGGAGTACGATGAGGAGTTCAAGTCACATGAAGTCTGGACGTCAAAGAAGTTGGCCGTCCACTGGATGACGCCCGTCTATCATGACGGCCATCTCTATGCCATTGATGGCGAGCGGGAGGACAACAGTCGATTAGTGTGTGTCGATGCGGACACTGGAACCGAGCTGTGGACGAAGAACATTGAGTGGGAGGATGAGGCCTTGGGGAAGATGATGGGCCGCAGCGGACCCGTCAAACTCAGCGCCCTCCGCGCAAGTCTGATGCGGGTCGATGATGCCTTTCTCTGTCTCGGCGAGGTCGGCACGCTGCTGTGGTTGGATCTTTCGCCCAAGGGCTGCGAAGTGAAGCAACGCAGCCAACTCTTTTATGCGCTGCATTCGTGGAGCCTCCCGGCTTTGAGTCATGGGTTACTCTACGTCCACCAGCAGTCTGCGCCATTATCTGGGGCTGGGGAAGAGGGAACGCGAATCATTTGCTATGACTTGCGCGCGGTGAAGTGAGGCTTGCCTACTTTGCCCATCCGGCGGCTCTTGCGGTGGCGGCATCCCATTCGATGCGAAGCTTCTTGCGGGCAGCGGGCTTCATCTGTGGGGTGAATCGCCGTTCTTCGGACCATTGTTCTTGCAGCCCGCGTTGATCTTCCCACATTCCCACAGCCAGCCCCGCGAGACCGGCTGCGCCAAGCGCGGTCGTCTCGGTGACGCCGGAGCGAACGACGGCGCAGCCCAGAATGTCCGCCTGCATTTGCATGAGGAGGTCGTTCCTACTGGCACCGCCATCGACACGGAGTTCTTTGATCTTAATGCCGGAGTCAGACTGCATCGCCGCAATGAGATCGGCGACTTGCAGCGCTACGCTTTCGAGGGCGGCACGTGCGATGTGGGCGCGACTGCTGCCGCGTGTGAGGCCGATGATCAGTCCTCTTGCATAGGGATCCCAGTGGGGTGCGCCGAGGCCGGAAAAAGCAGGCACTAGATAGACGCCGCCGTTGTCAGGGACCTGCGCGGCGAGTTTCTCCACCTCTGCCGCATTGCGGATGATGCCGAGGCCATCGCGCAACCACTGCACCACCGCGCCGCCAATGAAGACGCTGCCCTCAAGGGCGTATTCTGTGTGATTCCCGATCTTCCAGGCGATGGTGGTGAGCAGTTGATGCCCAGAGAGCACTGGCTTTGTGCCCGTATTCATCAGCATGAAGCAACCAGTACCGTAGGTGTTCTTCACCATGCCGGGCTTGAGACAGGCTTGACCGAAGAGCGCTGCTTGTTGATCTCCGGCGATGCCCGCAACGGGGATGCGCCCGCCAAGCGCCACTGCGTCACCGAAAATGCCGCTGGAGGCCCTCACTTTAGGCAGGAGCGCACGAGGGATGCGGAA
>CAZCAL010000064.1:12441-15430 GCA_964496625.1 uncultured Verrucomicrobiaceae bacterium
GATGTCGCGCACGTCCGGGCTCTCGTCCGCGAGCGTGCCGACTTCCGCCGGCGTCATGTTGTCGGGCGGTTCATACGCGACCGTGATGGGCCGCAAGCGCGGGTCTCGCCCCCTGGTCCACCAGAGACGAAGCATCACCCCCAGCACGAGCGGCGGGATGGCCAAAGGCCAGTTCGCCCGCTGTAGCTCGCTTCCTCGCACCGGGGACGTTGTCCAAAATCCAGCGCAGTTTCGAGGCGGAAAAGTAGGCGTCGATGACCAGGCCGGTCGTCTTTTGCAACCTCCCTGCATGACCGTGTTTCTTCAGCGAATCGCAAAAAGCTGCGGTGCGCCGGTCTTGCCAGACGATGGCATTGGAGATCGGTTTCCCCGTGCGTCGATCCCAAACGACGGTGGTTTCACGTTGATTGGTGATCCCGATGGCAGCAATTTCGGAGGCCTTGAGTCCTGCTTTTTTCAGTGCCTGCCGTGCCGTGGCGAGTTGGGTGTTCCAAATCTCCGTCGCATCGTGCTCGACCCAACCCGGTTTTGGGAAAATCTGGCGGAACTCTTTCTGCGCGGTTGCAATCGGCTTTCCTTTGTCATCAAAAACAATCGACCGTGAACTTGTGGTGCCTTGATCGAGAGCGAGGATGTATTTCATGGCGCGGGGAGTGTTAAAAGAGAGCCATCTGACGAGGGACGGGCTCTGGAGCAATCGCGAAGAGTCCGCCCTGGGGCCGTGGGCGGGCGACATCGAAGAGCGGTGTGGGATTGCTGCGTCCAGCGCAATGCACCTGAGCCTGTGCGGCACCTGCGGATTCTAGGGCCGCACGGATGCAGCGCATGGCGACATCGGGGGCATTGCAGTCCTCGCTCAGGTGGCCGAGGACCACATGATTCAGTTCTGGATGCGCGATCGCTTGGATCAGTTCCGCAGCTTGTTCGTTGGATAAGTGACCGTGCCGGGAGCTGATGCGCTGCTTTGTGGCCCAGGGCCGTTTGGTATCTGCATCGAGCAGGCGCGTGTCGTAATTGGCCTCGATAAAAACGCTATCCACCCCCTGGAGACGGTCTTTGATGAGGTGGGTGATGAAGCCCACATCACTCAGCACGCCCAGCCGAGATACTTCATTTCCAATGACATATCCGACTGGATCGACGGCGTCGTGCTGCACGGGGAAGCACTCGATTCGCAGATCGCGAAAGGCAAAGGCCGTGCCGGTGGCCATGAGGCTCCAGGCAGGGTTTTGGCGGAACTTGATGGTGCCGAGCAGAGTTTCTTGCGTTAAAGCGGTGCAGAAAAGCGGTAATTGGCGGGTCGCGGAGAGGACTTCCAGCCCTCGGGTGTGGTCGCCATGCTCGTGAGTCAAAAAGATGCCCTGAATCTGGTCGATGCCTGAGCCCACGCTTTCCAGCCTTTGGCAAATCTGGCGGGCGCTGAGTCCCGCATCGATCAATAGGCAGGTATCCTCAGTCCGCACGAGGGCACAATTGCCCGAACTGCCACTGCCGAGGACTGTAAATCGAACCATGTCTTAGATTGTCCACAGGCTCCCGCGCCGATCAAGGCTGAATGGCCTACCAACCGGAAATTTAAAAACAGGTTGCGGATGGGGCGGCGGAGGGTATCCTCCCGGCCCCTTTTCCCCCTCCGCGGGGATTGCAACTTCTTATCCCTATTCCAGTCATGTCTCAGCATCGCAGCCTCAAAACCGCCGGTTCCGTCGCCACCAAGCGCAGCGTTCTCAAGCGCGGCGAGCGGATCAAGCTCCTTAAATCCCGTGGTCAGTGGACGGAAGGTCGCCTGCCGACCAGCCTGCCGAAGACCAAGCCGGAATAACCCGCAGGATGCGCGAAGGCTTTACCAGCAGAGCGCATCTTCCAATTATCCCTCGGCCTTTTTTCCGTGCGACTTAACCGCCACCTCAGCTTGTGCGGTCTCGGATCGCGTCGTGGGTGCGAGGCACTCATTCTTGAGGGCCGTGTCACGATCAATGGTGGCATTTGCCAAGATTTAGCCACCCAAGTTGGCCCAGAAGACGAAATCTACGTCGATGGCAGCAAGGTCGAACCTGCGGGCGGCGTCGTTTTAGCTTTTCACAAACCCCGGGGCTATGTCTGCTCTCGCGGGGACACCCACAAGCGGGCCACCATTTATGCCCTGCTTCCCGCCGAATACCAGACTTTGCACCATGTGGGCCGTCTGGATAAGGAGAGCGAAGGCCTCCTTCTGCTGACCAATCGCGGGGATATCTCCCACCGGCTCATGCATCCGAGCCAGGGCGTGGAAAAAGAATACGAGGTCGTTGTCGACAAGCAATTGAGCACGGCCGTGATCGCCAAATTGGTGCGAGGCATGCAGACCGAGGAAGGTTATGCCAAGGCGGAACGCGCCTGGATGGCCACCGATCACCGCCTGCACGTTGTGCTCAAGCAAGGTTTGAAGCGTCAGATTCGCTTGATGCTCTACACTCTAGGCTTTGAGGTCCAGACTTTGATTCGGTTGCGCATCGGTTGGCTTGGGCTCAAGGGCATACCACGCGGGGCTTGGCGACCACTTTCCGAGGCGGAAGTACAACGCTTTTTTTCCGAAACTGCTCGTGCCATCGGCGTCACACCGACGCCCAAAGCCCGCAAAGCTCCATCAGCCTCTGCTAGCAACGCACGCCCACCGCGAGGCAAGTCTGGTGGCGATTCTAAAGGCCCCCGTGGACGTTCGAAGGATCGTGATGATGGCTATGATCGCCCCAAGCGCCGCTCTCCCGAGCGAGGTGAAAAGCGCGATTCCTCAGATCGCCCTCGGTCCCGCATTGGCGAAGGAGAAGATTTTTTCAGTCGGAGTGATGCACCAAAACGCCGAGGCCTTGAACGCAGTGAGGGTCGCAGTAAGCCCTCTAGTCGTCCACGTTCCCACAGTAGTGAAGGGGACGATTTTTTCAGTCGGAGTGATGCTCCAAAACGGCGAGGACCTGAGCGCAGCGAGGGCAACGGTAAGCCTGGTGGTCGT
>CAZCAL010000065.1:0-2761 GCA_964496625.1 uncultured Verrucomicrobiaceae bacterium
CGCAGAGAAGATGCATTCGCTGCTGATGGCATTGCTCTACCCAGTGGCGATGATCGAGCGGGCTCTCGGTTCTGCCAAGGCCCGCGGCATGGATGATTTGGCCACCGTTATTTTCTCAAGTGGCAGCACGGGGGATCCCAAGGGCGTGAAGCTGACCCACTACAACATCGTCTCCAATGTGCAGCAAATCGGGCAAGTGATGGCGTTCGAGCCGGATGATCGGTTGCTGGGAGTCCTGCCGTTTTTCCACTCCTTTGGCTTTACGGCGACACTGGGCGCGCCTGCGGTGTTTGGATTGGGAGTGGCCTTTCACTTCAATCCCACGGATTCAAAGGTGGTGGGGCAGTTGGCGCAGCAGCACGAACTGACCTTTCTTCTCGCGACTCCAACCTTTTTGCAGATCTACATGCGGGGCTGCCAGCCAGAGCAGTTTGGCAGTCTGCGCTTCATCATGGTGGGTGCGGAAAAGTTGCCGGAGCGGCTCGCCACCGAGTTCACAGATCGCTTTGGCATCCGCCCGATGGAGGCTTATGGCTGCACGGAGTGCTCCCCCGCGGTCAGTGTGAATCGTATGGATTTCCGGGCATCAGGCTTCCGTCAGATTGGCGGAAAACGTGGGACGATTGGGCATCCTCTGCCCGGTATGACCGTGCGCATCATCGATCCTGAAACAGGTGCGCCTCGCTCTGTCGGCGAGCCGGGGCTCATGCTGCTCAAAGGGCCAAACGTGATGAGCGGCTATTTGAACAACCCGACCAAAACGGATGAAGTCCTGCAGGACGGCTGGTACACGACGGGAGACATCGCGGCGATTGATGAAGATGGATTCGTTACCATCACGGATCGCCTGAGCCGCTTCAGTAAAATCGGTGGCGAGATGGTTCCGCACATCAAGATTGAGGACAAGCTGCAGGAACTTGCTGGCGCGATTTTGCAGTCCTTTGCAGTCACAAGTTTGGCCGATGCTAAAAAGGGAGAGAAGCTCATGGTTCTACACACCCTCGCGCCGAGTGCTCTCGATGAAGTGCTGGAGAAACTCGCCGCGGCGGATCTCCCGAACCTCTGGAAGCCGAAGCGCGATCAATTTGTCAGCGTCGAGGCACTCCCAGTCCTCGGCACAGGCAAGACGGATCTGAGGAAGGTCAAGGAGATCGCGGCGTTGCATTCATGAGCCCTGCAGATCACTGCGGCGACGGCGGAGATTGAAATAGGTTGGGTCCAAAGCTGGGCAGCAGACGCGAGTAAATGAAATTTTTCTTGCAGGTGTAACAATTGTGCTGTTACACTAATAACACCTCGCTCATGCTGCCTTTTTCCATCCAGCTCCAAGACGGCACTCCGGTCTCTGACCAGATCCTTGGAGCCGTGCGCAAGGCCTTGCTCACCGGGCAGATGAAGGCAGGGGATGCTTTTCCCAGTGTCCGCGCTTTGAGCCAAGAGCTACGCATCAGCCCGACCACTGCGCACAAAGTGGTGCTGCTGCTCAAGGATGCAGGGTGGCTGAATTCACGGCCGGGTATCGGCATGGTCGTCACCGTACCGGATCAACCGGACCTCTCCGAACGCCTCGCACAGATCACGCCGGAATGTCGGGCACTGCTCAAGGAGGCAGCCGATCTCAATCTCACGCTCAACCAAATCATCCAGCACCTCAAAAGCCTATGATCACGATTACCGATCTTCATAAACGCTTCCGCAAAACGGAGGCCGTCGCCGGTTTGAGCCTGCAAGTGCCGGAGGGGCAGGTCACAGCCTTTTTGGGCCCGAACGGCGCAGGCAAAAGCACCACGATCAAGTGCCTGCTCAATCTGCACCGTCCGGATAGCGGCGCGATCTCAGTCATGGGCGGTGATTCGCGAAAGCTCGGCCCCGCACAATTCACCCAGATCGGTTATGTTTCGGAGAACATGGAACTGCCGCTTTGGATGACGGTGAAGCAGTTCTTCGACTACTGCCGCCCGCTGTATCCGAACTGGGATACCGCGTTCGAAAAACAACTGCTCACGCAATTCGACCTGCCACTCACAACCAAGCTAAAGGACCTCTCGCGTGGCATGAGGATGAAGGCCGCACTGCTCAGCAGCCTCGCCTATCGACCCAAGCTCGTCGTGCTGGATGAACCCTTCAGCGGGCTTGATCCACTGGTGCGAGACGAATTCATCCGTGGTCTCCTCGAACTCACCGAACAGGAAGGCTGGACCGTTTTTGTCTCCTCGCATGACATCGAAGAAGTCCAGCGCCTTGCAGATCGCGTAGCTATCATCAATCGCGGCAAGCTCGCTCTGGATGAAACGAGCGACAGCCTGCAGGCCCGCTTCCGCGCCATCGAAGTCGTGCTGCCCGATGATGCCAAACCGCCCGTCAATCTCCCCACCGACTGGCTGCACGCCGAGCAAGCGGGTCGTACTCTGCGTTTCACCGCCAGTCGTTTTGCGGATGATGAATCACTCACTGCTACGCTGCGTGACGCCATCCCAAGCGCCACGCACCACGAAGTTCGCCCCATGAGCCTGCGCGAGATCTTCGTCGCCCTTGCCCGCGCCTATCGTCTTGAAGGGAAATGAGCCATGAGCCTCGTCATTCATCACTTCTGCAAAGACCTGCGCTGGCGGTGGCCGCGTGGGGTGGTGTTTTTACTCGCGCTGGTCTTCGACTTCGCGGTGCAGATGGAATGGCTGTGGCCGATAAGTGATGCGCCGAGCATTTCGTATCCGGCGGCGCTTTGGAGTGTGCCGATGTGGATCATCGCGTGGTGGGTGCT
>CAZCAL010000065.1:2771-15402 GCA_964496625.1 uncultured Verrucomicrobiaceae bacterium
GGGATGGCGTTTCGTAGCACGAGGCCGGTTTCGCGGCTGCATCACTGGCTGGCGCGGATTTTGACGGGTGTGGTGATCGTGATGTTGCCTGCGATGATTGAGAACGCGGCGGTGTTGCTGGCTTACGATCGCCCGTGGGCGGATGTGGGGCGCGGGATGTGGGAGACAGGCATCGCCGTGGCGGTGATGATGCTGTGGCTGCTGCCTGCGGGCACGCTGTATCGCGGCTGGGAGAAGTATGCGGCGCTGATGCTGTTCCTGTATTTTGGCTGGAATGGCGGGCCAACTTGGTTTTTCGAAAAGCTTCAAATGCCCTACCGCGAGGCGTGGCGCTTCATGTGGTATGATTCGAGCCTGATGCTGAGCTGCGGAGCCTGCGCAGGGCTGGTGATGCTGCTTGTGGCGTTCTGGCATGCACGCAGGCCGATGGGCCGATTGCTGCGTCTGGCGCTGCCGGTGGTGATGAGGATGATGTGGATGCTGCCAGCGATGTTTCCCGCGTTTCCGAGCGCGCTGGAGACTGCGAGGGATGAGGAACTGGTGAAGAAGCTGGCGCAAGGCCGCGAACCGCGTGTGGATGCCTCTCGCGTAGAGGTAAAGGAGGGAAGCGATTCATTTGAGCTGAATGCGCGTCTGGAATTCGATGATCCGCCTCCTGACGTCCTGCCGTATTGGCGCATCGAGAAGCGGCGTGTGATGCAGGACGGCAAAGAGTTGCCGGATGTGGCCGAGGTGCGGCTGGGAGGTGGCTTTCCTTCGGCGGATGACATCGCCTACATTTCTTTTTGGAAGTCACTGGTACCGCATGTGCCGGATGCATGGTCGCCAGACACGCTGGTGCGCTCGAATGTCATGGGCACGACACGGCTGGCGACGCTGGCGAGGAATGTGGACACGACGAAGCCGCTGACGCTGGAGTTGCAGTTCTCCGCTCAATGGGCGCGATTGCGGGCGCTGGGGCGCATGCCTTTGAAACAAGGTGCGATGATCCGCACGCCGGAGAGCGAGATCGAGGTGCTGGAGGTGATCGCAGGCAGGGATAATCGTGGTGACGAAAGAAGCCGGGTGCTGACGCTGCGACTGCGTGAGCGGTATGTGACCTTCGCGGGGCGGAATGTGGCTTTTCCCTTCATGCCGGTGCTGTGTCTGTATGCGCCGGAGAAACGGCTGCTATGGCAGCAGGCGGCGGGTGGGCTGCGCTATGAACGCGGCACGAACCATGGGTGGAGCACCTTTGAGCGGGAGATCACTTTTCTGTGGCCGGTACTGGAGCCAGGGACGGGAGTGACGAAGGGGAATCTGGAGAAACAGGAGCTGGTGTGGATCGGCGGTGAGTTCCTCGGCAGCTCACGGCATGAGTTGAAGATGGAGAATGTGGAGCTGGGCAAGCATTGGAATGACAAGCCGTCCTGGCCGAGGACCAAACCAGCGATGACTCCGGAGAATCCGCGAGTGGCTTTCCATGAGCAGGTGAAGCGCATCCCGAGGCCTGCGCATGCGGCTTCGCGTGCTGAGTTTGCGCACTACATGGCGGCGGTCTATCAGACGGCGGACGCGTTTGCCGAGCGGCATGACACGCTGAACGACGGGGTGCTGAAATGGCCGGGGAATGATCGGGAAACGCAATTGTCGTTCGTTCCGTTGTTTTTGAAGCATCCAGACCTGTTCCGTGCCGGTCTTCAGTATGGGGATGATCACTTCATCACGGGTGTGGTGCATGAGGCGCTGCTACAGGCAAGCATTCCAGGCATCACTCGATCCGAAAAAACGGGTGAGCCGAGATATGAGCGCGTCACGCCTGTGGAGGGCAAGCCCGAGCAAACTCGATCACGCGTGATGGAAACGCTGTGGCTGGCCTCCTGGAATCCCGACAGCTTTGATGCCTATGTCGCCGCGATCCAGCAACACTCCGACGAGCCGCTGTGGCCGCTCTTGGAGGAGAAAGGCCTGACGAATGATGAGGTGCTGGCTGATTTTGCGAAGGGATTCGATCCTGGCTGGCTGCGTCTGCTCATGAGGAAACCTGAAGCCCGTTACCGGGAGCAAGCGGACAAGCTGACGCGCGAAGCGTTTGCGCGTCTGCCGGTCGTGACCGAGCTGGGGCGCGAAGACGAGCGCCGGTTGTTTTCTGCGGTGGCTTTGGGCATGCCAGAGGCGCTGGAATGGGTGCTGCGCGTTGTCGCCTTGCAGGATGATCACCATCCTGGAGTCGTTCTCATGCATCACGATGCGATGTTTGAATCTCTGGGCAAGAACCGTCCAACCTCTAAAGTTCTCGCGGCCTTCATTCAAGATGCCCGGCGCTTCAGCGCGAAGGACTTCCGCTATGACGCGAAGACGATGCGCTGGGAACTCATTCAACCGACGAAGCCATGAACAGTGCCTGTGTGAGACGTTTTGCTTTTCGGGCCTGGCATCAGTTCAGGCACGAATGGCGCATGCAATGGGTGCTGGTGCTGCTCTGGGTGGCATTGCTGATTGCGCAGTGGTGGCATGGCTTGCAGCGGCGTGAGTGGGAGTTGCCGATGCCTACGGCCCTGCCAGGGATGCTGGCCTTGCTCATTTTGGTGCGTTCGGCGCGGGCGGATGCGCCGGGGAATGTGGAGATCGGCTCGCACACGCGTCCACTGGGGCGTGGGGCGGGTTGGCTTGGGAAAGTGGCGTTTGCTGTGCTGGCTCTATTGGTGCCGTGGATGCTGCGGAAGGTGCCAGATGGGCTTCATTTCGGCTTTGGGCCGGTGGAATGGCTGGCGGTGCTCGGCGGGCATGTTTTGCCTGCGCTGATGATGGGTGGCGTGGCGGCGGTTTGCGCGGCTGCGGGCGATTCGGGACGCAAAGCGGTGTTTTGGGGCATTGCTGGCTTCGTGTTGATGCTGGGGCTGTTTTTGCTGGAGAATGCGATGAGCCTCAATGATGCGCGGCGCTTTGCATGGGTGGTGGTGAGTGTGCTTTTCAGCGTGACGATGCTGCTAACTTGGTGGCGGATGAGTTTGCGGCAAAGATGGCTGCGGGTGCTGATTTGCGGAGGTGTGGTGATGGGGTTGGTGCTGGCGTTTTGGAGGGTGGATTGGCGCGCTGTGCCGCTGAAGCCGTTCACGGAGGCGAAGCTAGCATTGCATGTCGGGGAGCGGCCGGATGAGGCGGCGCAGGAGCTCTGGCGTGGCTTGTTTGTGACAGGGCTGCCGCCAGATCATGTGGTGAGCGTTTTGGAGCTGGGGGATTACTCGGACTTCGCTTCAAGTGGGCCGAAAAAGGAGCGCAAGGACCGCTGGATGAGGCAGGCGCACACGCGGGCTTTGCTACCGCATTATCCGGCGGGGTCGCTATGGCATGGGCAGCAGGATTTGGAGTCGCGTGAGTATTTGAAGAAGATCACAGGTGAAAACCCGAAGTCACCGATGCGGCTGAAACTGCTTGTGCAGCGCATGGAGCGGGTGATTTCGCATCCGATGAAGCAGCGTGGTCAGCAGAGCGTGCTGCTGGGGAAGGGGCTACGCTTTGAGTTTCGTGTGAACTGGCTGGATCGCGATCAACAGACGTGGTTCTGGGCCAGGATGCCGCAGTTTTATCCGAGGCTGCTGCCGAGGATGGGTATGGAGCGGCTGGAGACTGTCTGCGGGGTGGTGCCGAGGGAGAATTTCCTGATGCTGCTGCATTCGCCCGCGCTGCAGGAGGTGCGGACGGCTGGTGAAGGGGATTATGCGGAGGAGATGGATTTCGCGTTCACTCATCCCGGTCCGCACATGGACCTCACGGGTCTGACGCTGAAGCAGTGGCTGGATGAGTCCACGCTGGACATTTGGAGATCGGTTGAATGTGGCGTGGTTTACCTTGAGATCAGTGCAGCAGACCTCCAGCGTGTCTATTGACTGGCGGTGGGCGTGCGCAGTTGTCCCTCTAGTTTGCACACAATCCATGCAAGATCTTGACGGGCTGCTCGTTCAGGCTCTTCCATGATTCGAAATACCCTACTTACCCTCGTTCTCAGTGTTGCCAGTTTGGCGATGGCTGGGCAGCAGCTCCCAGAGAGTGCCAAGGTCGGCCATTTTTATGCCGGCTGTCAGATTTACACCTTCAAGGAGTTTCCAGTGCTCGAAGCCCTGGACAAAATCGCTGCCTGTGGCGGTAAGACGGTGGAATTTTTCCCCGGTCACAAGCTCAGTGCCGAAGATCCAAAGGTGAAGTTTGATCAAAACACCACGCTGGAACAGCGTGCGCCAGTGAAGGCGAAGCTGAAGGAACTGGGGCTCACTCCGGTGGGATTTGGTGTTGTGGGCGGTCTGGGTAAGGATGAAGAGAGCGCCCGCAAGGTCTTTGAATTTTGCAAGGACATGGGCATCGGCATCGTCGTTGCTGAACCATTGGAAACCAAGGAAGCCTACGACATCATCGAGAAGCTCGTGAAGGAATTCGACATCAAAATGGCGATCCATAACCACCCGAAAAAGCCTCTGGACCGCAGCTACAAGTATTGGGATCCTGAGTATGTCCTCAGCTGGGTGAAGGATCGCGATCCACGGATGGGCTCCTGCTGTGACATCGGTCACTTTGTCCGCAGCGGCATCAAGCCTGTCGATGCGATCCGCATTCTGAAAGGCCGCATCCTAGACAGCCATGTCAAGGATCTGGACCAGTTTGGTGTCCGCGAAGCGAAAGACAAAATCTGGGGCACTGGCGTGTCCGACCTCCCAGCGGTCCTGAATCTTTACATCGAGCAGGGCTTCTACGGTCCGTTGGATGTCGAGTGGGAAAAAGATTGGCTCACCAGTCAGGCAGACGTGACGACGAGCTTGGAATGGCTGAAAAACTTCCAGCCAACGGCGAAGTAATCAACGCTGCGTAAAATCGAAGTCTCGATGGCGGGCCAGGGGAAACCTTGGCCCGCTTTTCATTGCTGATCCTGCTGGTTCTTGCCCTGGAGTCGGAGCATCGCGAAGGCTTTGAAATAATGCAGTGTCGGGTAATCGAAGCGATTTCCCAATGCCTCACGGAGCTTGCCCAAGCTCTCCAATCCGTGTTCGTTTACGGCTTCTTGCAGTAGTGCCTCTTCCTCCGCGCTGAAGTAATCGCGGGGGTCCGCATTGAATTTCCCGATGGTGATGGCCTGTGCCAAATGACTGTGGATCGTGTTGAGTGCGAGTCCACGCTGGGCGGCGATTTTTTCCACACTCAATCCCTGTTGGTGGAGTTGTAGCGTCTCCATGGCTGTGGGGCTGGCACCGCTTTCCACCTTCATCTTCGGGGTTGGTGGTGGCGGTGGCGGGTCACTGCGAAAAGTCTGTGGTTCGTGGTCTTTGAGCCAGTCTTTGATCTGTGCGATGAAGGCCTGCCCGTAGTCTGCGAGTTTTTGACTACCGACGCCAGGGATCTCCAGGAATGCGCTGTCACTCTGTGGATAGCTCCGGCTCATGTGGCGTAGGCTCTGATCGCCAAAGACAACGTAAGGTGGCACCCCTCGTTGATCGGCAAGGCGTTTGCGCAGGGCGCGGAGTTCGTTGAAGAGGCCTTCATCGCAGGTGATCGTGCCTGCACGCGCCACCTTGCCGGTGCTCTTCGATGCGGGGGCAGTAAACGTCCGCGTCAGCATGATGGGGGTGCGACTCATCAGCGCGGCGGAGCCCTGGCGGGAGAGACTGAGCGTCTGGAAGCTATCTGCGCTGGCATCGATGTAGCCGAGGCGGATCAGTTGCCGACCAAGGGCGGCCCACTCCTCGCGCGGGGTGTCCTTTCCGATGCCGTAGGTGCTGAGTTGGTCGTGACCCCACTTCCGGATCTTCTCGGTGTTGGCCCCTGCGAGAACTTCGACGACGTGATTCAGCCCCGTAGTGAAACCGCTTTTTTGCCGGATGCGAAAGATGCAGCTCAGCAACTTCTGGGCATGCGTGGTAGCGTCCCAGGTCTCGCGGGGTTCCAGGCAGATGTCACAGCCACCGCAGTTATTACCGGGCCACGGTTCACCAAAGTAGCCGAGCAGGGCGACTCGTCTGCACTCGGTGCCTTCTGCAAAATCCGCCATCGTGCGCATCTGTTTCGCGGCGATTTCGGCAGCGGCGGGATCGGTCATTTCGTCGAGGAATTTGAGATTCCGCACCAGATCGCCCCGGCTAAAAAGAAGCACGCAGTCAGAGGGCAATCCATCGCGCCCAGCTCTGCCAGTTTCTTGATAGTAGCCCTCGATGTTCTTCGGTAGGTCGGCATGGATGACGTAGCGCACGTCCGGTTTATCGATGCCCATGCCAAAGGCGATCGTCGCGCAGACAATACGCACTTCATCACGAATGAAGGCCTCTTGGTTTGCTGCGCGCTCCTCGGGCTGTAGCCCGGCGTGGTAGGGGACGGCCTTGATGCCTTCTGCCACCAGGGCTGCGGCGAGGCCTTCTGCGGATTTACGTGACTGCACATAGACGATGCCCGCTTCTTCTTTCCGCTCGCGCACGAAGTCATAGACCTGCCTCACTGACTTGCTTTTGGGGACGATGGTATAATTTAGGTTAGGGCGGTTAAAACTGGCCAGAAAGACCGCTGGATTCTGGAACTGGAGCTGCCTGACGATATCACTTTGCACCTGCCCAGTGGCGGTGGCTGTGAGCGCTAGAAACGGCACGCCAGGGAGGTTTGCCCGCAACTGCGCCAACTGGCGATATTCAGGGCGAAAATCATGTCCCCACTCACTGATGCAGTGCGCCTCATCCACGGCCACTGCCGTCACGTTCCAGCGCCGGAGATCGTCCATGAAACCGCTCAGCATCACCCGCTCTGGGGCCGCGTAGAGGAGCTTGTAGTGTCCATCTTCCAGGCCAGCGCGCCGTCGTTGCGCCTCGCTTCCCTGGATGGATGAATTTAGAAAAGTCGCCGCCACCCCGCTGGCGGTCAGGGCATCCACCTGATCCTTCATCAGCGCGATCAGAGGGGAAATCACCAGCGTCAGCCCCTCGCGAGCCAGCGCCGGAAGCTGGAAACACAGGGACTTGCCCGCGCCTGTCGGTAAAATTGCCACCACATCCCTGCCAGCTAGCGATGCCTCCATGATCTCCCGCTGAAGGGGACGGAAGGAGTCATAGCCAAAAGTCTGTTTGAGGAGGGAGGGCAGGGACTGGGGCATCGCACCACGGTTGGCGAAAGGGGAGTGGACTGCAAGCATCAGCCTAAGGGGACCAGGATTGAGATATCGTCTGGAGGGAGGGCTAGGCGAAATCATGCTCGCTGCAATTTGGCCAACTCTCGCAGGTTTCGGCGGGCAATCCCTGGTTGCGCGGCGGGAATCTCAGCCCAAGGTGCGGGCCTGCAAGCTGAAGGCAACATTTTGGCTCGGCGGCGCGTTACTTCTTTTCTCCAAAAAAGCATTCCCACTCAATTCCCTACTCATGAGCATTCCTCACCTCCCCGCCCTCCGCCGTGGCAAGCCTTATGAAAGTCTGGACAAGGTCCAGGTCAAAGATCACCGCACGGGTGAAGTGATGGCAGAGGTTAGTCAGGTGAATGCTGGCATCGTGCGCAAGGACATGAGCCGCATTGGCGAGGCACGTGCCGCATTGAAGAAATTCACCGTGCAGGAATTGATCGACATCACGGCCAAGGCTGGTGAGCTTTTCCTCAATGGCACGCTGCCATTAGGTGATAAGGGGCACACGCAAGACCCGCAGCAATACATTGAGACACTCTCCCGCACCAGCGGTCTGCCGCACATCATGGTGAAGCGCAATATGGCGAAGATCCATTACGCGCTGACCCACATGCCGCTGATCCTCAATGGCCTTTCCCGTGGCTTGGATCTCTCGGTGATTGATCGTGGGTTTGGCGAGCAAGCAGGCAGTCCGGTGGCTTATTTCCCAACCACCAAGAGCCTTGGTCTGGTGATGCCGAGCAATTCCCCAGCAGTGAACTCGCTGTGGCTGCCGTCCATTGCACTGAAAATCCCGGTGGTCATCAAGCCAGGTCGTGAAGAGCCTTGGACGCCGTTTCGCTTGATCCAGGCCTTCATCGCCGCGGGGGCGCCTGCGGAGGCGTTCGGCTTTTACCCGACGGATCACGAAGGCTCTAGCGAGGTGATCAAACTCAATGGTCGTTGCCTTGTGTTTGGCGACGTGAACATCGCGAAGATGTATGAAAATAACCCTGCAGTGCAGGTGCACGGCCCAGGCTGGAGCAAGATCATCATTGGTGAAGATAAGATCGAAAACTGGCGCGAATACATCGACGTGATTGTCAGTTCGATCTCAGACAATGGTGGCCGTTCCTGCATCAATGCCTCTGCGGTGCTGGTGCCGAAGTATGGCAAGGAAATCGCGGACGCCATCGCTGAAAAACTTGGCGCTATTGAGCCTTTGGCCCCCGATGATGAAGGTGCCCGCTTGTCCGGCTTCGCGAATCCAAAGATGGCGGACTACATCGATTCCGCGATTGAAGCTGATCTCCAGATTCCAGGCGCTGAGGACGCGACGGCGAAGTATCGCAACGGCCCTCGCAAGGTGGAGTTCCAGGGCGGGACCTATCTGCGTCCGACCATCGTGCGCTGCGACTCCTACGCTCACCCATTGGCGAATCGCGAGTTCCTCTGCCCCTTCGCCAGTGTGGTGGAAGTGCCGCAAAAAGAGGCGCTGAGCAAAATCGGCTACTCACTGATCGTCACTGCCATCACCCAGGATCCCGACTTTATAAGCGAACTGCTGGAGTGTCCCACCATCGACCGCCTCAACATTGGGGCGATCTCGACGATGAAGATCTCTTGGGATCAGCCCCATGAAGGCAATATGTTTGAATTCCTCTACAAGCGCCGGTCGATTGATTGCGCGTGATGCAGGGTCGTCACGAGTTCATTACCAGCGGAGACTAACGAGGATTCATGGATTTACAGCCCTTTGATCACACGCCGCGCACTCGCATCGTGTTCGGGAATGGCACACTTGCTCGCGTGGGTGAGCTAGTGTCAGAATACGGCGGGAGTCGTGTGCTGATTGTCAGTGATCCGGGGATTGTAAAGGCAGGGTATTCCGCCCAAGCTGCAGCTAGCATTGAGGCACTGGGTTTAAAGACGACAGTCTTCGGCGACGTCCACGAAAACCCCAGCACGGTGGATGTGGACCGATGTGTGGAGGCGGCACGGGCCTGTGACGCAGATTTCATCATTGGGCTCGGCGGTGGCAGCAGCATGGATACCGCCAAGGGTTGCAACTTCATCCTCACCAACGGTGGACGGATTCACGACTACTGGGGCGTGGGCAAGGCAACGAAGCAGATGCTGCCGATGATCGCCATTCCCACGACCTCTGGGACGGGGAGTGAGTGCCAAAGTTTTGCGCTGATCTCCGATGCGGAGACGCATGTGAAGATGGCCTGCGGTGATCCCAAGGCCGTGGCAAGGGTCGCTCTGCTTGACCCAGAATTAACCGTGTCCCAGCCGGAGCGAGTGACTGCCTGCACTGGCATTGATGCTTTGGCACATGCGCTCGAAACCGCAGTGACGAGCAAGCGCAACGCTCTCTCAGCGCTGTATTCACGCGAAGGTTTTCGGCTCTGCCATGCAGGATTCAGTCGTGTGCTGCGCAATCCCAAAGATGTGGAGGCGCGTGGCATGATGTTGCTTGGGGCTGCCTACGCAGGCACCGCCATTGAGAACAGCATGTTAGGTGCCGCTCATTCCTGCGCGAACCCGCTGACGGCGTATTTTGACGTTGTTCATGGCGAGGCCGTCGGCGTGATGTTGCCCCATGTCATTCGGTACAACTCGCAGGTGCCGGAGATCGCCGCGATCTACGAGAGCTACTTCAATGGCGACTTGGCAGATCGCGTTCAGGAGCTTCTCTGGGAGGCTCGCATGCCCCGCAATATCAGCCACTACGGAATCACGGAGGCAGATGTCGGCAAGCTGGCCGCCATGGCCGCCCAGCAGTGGACCGTGCAGTTTAATCCTCGTCCAGTGACAGAGGAAGGTTTCCAGGATCTGTTTCGAGCTGCGCTGGCGTGACCTTGGCGTGCTAGGTAGCGGATGCGTCGATCCAGGGCTCCACTCGCTCTCGCAGCAGCGAGATGAGTTCTTCGTCCATGGCGTGATAGTCATCGGGAATGTCCAGGACTCCTACTTTGATATCGTGCAGGGCTGCATGGAACTGATCTCGGAGGCGTTGCTTGTGTTCGTATTCCATGACGAGCACCAAGTCAGCCCAACGCAGGAGTTTTTCTGTCACCCGGCAGCGGGCCGCGGCGCTTGTGCCTGCGGAGCGGACTTCGACCCGGGGATCGTCCCGGTAGATTGTCTCCGCGGTAGGGCTGCGCCATTGATTGCGGCTGCAAACAAAGAGGATGCGCAGTGGAGTCATGCTATCGCACGATGACGGTGGACCCTGGCCGCACTAGGTCGGGCAGGCGAATCGCATCCCAGTTCGCAAAGCGCACACAGCCTGCGCTACGTGAGCGCCCGATGGTGCGCGGCGAGGCGGTGCCGTGGAGCCCGATGCCGCTCTTGCTGAGCCCACACCAGATGACGCCTACAGGATTGTTTGGCCCTGGGGGAATTTGGAAGGCGGTGTCTCCGCGGGTTCCTTCTTCCAGGAATTTTTTGTCGTAGCGGAAGTTGGGTGTGGTCATCATGGTGGCAACCTTCCAGGTGCCGATTGGGATGAATTCCGGTTTGCCGGGGGTGATGGGGAAGGCTGCCAGCATCACTTCGCTGGCGTTGTAAACGGCTGCCATGCGCTCGGTAGTATCCACGACGATGGTATTCGTGCTGAGGACGGAGTCGTTTTTGTAGCCCTTGAATTTCGCGACGTTTTCAATGAAAAATGGCACCACGTTGGGTACTTGAACGAGATCTCCGGGCTTCAGTGCATCGACATTGAGGGTGGGATTGGTCTTCGCCAAAAAGGTTTCATCCGTGTGGTAACGTTCCGCCACAAGTTCGGCAAAACTGCGGTATGCCATGTAGGTCTGGCCTTCTTGTTCTTCGGGTTTGGCGGGGAGGTCCGGGTTGACGTATTGCGCTAGGTCTTGCTTAATTTTGCAAGCGGCGAAGACAGTTGGCACTGCTTGCTCGGCAGCTTCGATCACGCTTTTCCAATCGTAGAGATTGTCGTTGCCGTGGGCAAAATTGTAGTTCACCACAGCCTTATAGGTGAACTCCCCGAGCGCGCCATCGACCTTCCCTGGGCCGAAGAATTTGCGGTCCAGGAAGATTTGCACCCGCAAAATCGTCTCTGGATCCTTTGGCACATCGGGATCAGTCGCAGCAGGGCCGAGATCCTGAGCCAATGCGGAGATCACGCTGCCGAGGAAAAGCCACGCGGAAAATAAGCGACCCAGGCACTGTGGGCGGCGGGACGAGGCGGGCGATGGGGGGCAGTTCGTCATGGGGCGGAGGCGAAAATATTTTGTCAAGGTCGCTGGTGAGTATGGATGGACAGTGGAGGTGGTTCAATCGGCTTCTTCACCCCATTCCCATTGACAGCGCGGCTCCGCGCGCCCAACTACAGGCACTATCATGCGTCTCCGTTCATTCCAGGGGCTCGTCCCCGCTCCCCAACACGCTGCCGATGTCGCGGCGGTCCCTTATGATGTCGTCAATCGTGATGAAGCCTACGCTCTCGCTCACGACAATCCACTGAACCTGCTGCATGTGGATCGTGCGGAGATCGACCTTGATCCGGAAATCGATCCCTACAGTGATGCTGTGTATGCGAAGGCGCTAGAGAACTTCAAGACCCTGCAGGCTGATGGCGTGCTCCTGCGCGAGCCCCAACCAACAATGTATTTGTATCGCCAAACCATGGGCGAGCACTCGCAGACGGGTCTCGTGGCGGTGTGCCACACGGGCGACTACGAGAACGACATCATCAAGAAGCATGAGAAGACTCGCCCAGACAAAGAGAATGATCGCACCCGACTAGTGGATACGTTGAGCGCGAACACGGGCCCGATTTTCCTCACTTATCGCGGCAAAGCTGGCATCAATGCGATCATCAATAGTCATCTAGAGAGTGATGCGTCGATTTATGACCTCACCGCTCCTGATGGCGTGCGCCACCAGTTGTGGAGATTGCCCCATGGTGCCTGTGTATCGCTATCAGCGTTGTTTGAAAGCCAAGTTCCCTGCGCCTATGTCGCCGACGGGCACCATCGTGCGGCCAGCGCCTTCCGGGTCAGCAAAAAGCGTCGCGAAGAAAATCCCGGCCATACGGGTGATGAGGACTACAACTGGTTTCTGAGCGTGCTTTTCCCCGGCGATGAATTGGCGATCCTGCCTTACAATCGTGCTGTGAAGGACCTGAACTGCCAAGATCGCGAAGAGTTTCTGGCAAAGGTCGGCAGCATCTTCAAGATCCAGCCGACTTCCGAAAAGGTGCCACAAGGCGCTGGCCAGTGCTGCATGTATCTGAAGGGGCAGTGGTATGAGCTGACGTGGGAGCCCGCCAAGGATGCCAGCCCCATCGACCAGCTCGATGTGAGCATCCTGCAGGACCGCCTGCTCAAGCCTGTGCTCGGCATCGACGATCCGCGCACCAGCAAGCGCATTGATTTCATCGGCGGCATCCGCGGCACCGCGGAGCTGGAAAAGCTCGTGAATGGCAAAGAGCACGCGGTGGCCTTCTCGATGTATCCAACGACCGTCGATCAGCTCATGGCCATCAGCGATGTGGAT
>CAZCAL010000066.1:0-10633 GCA_964496625.1 uncultured Verrucomicrobiaceae bacterium
GGGAATGGACGAGGCCTTGATCCCGCAGCTGAGTTGGCTGCGCGAATTCGGCGTGGCTACACCAGTGATCGAAGCCGATGTGACCGCTGATTTTACAGGTCAAAAGGCTACGCTCCGCGTGATCGGTGTCGATGCTCTGCGTGATCCAGCCTTGCGTGACTATGCCCTGATGAGCGATGCCTCTGCGGCTTCAGGGATGGAGTTGATGAGCTTTTTAGAGAGGCCTCATTCACTGGTTCTAGCGGGAGGCTTCGCTACACGTTATGGACTGCGCGTTGGCGATGATTTACGGCTGATTGTCGGCGATCAGTTCCAGACGTGCACGATTGCGGCGATCATTGGCGACAAAGCTGGGACCGGACTGGCCGCGCAGTCGATCGCGATCATGGACATTGCGAATGCTCAGGACATTCTTGGTCGTCCCGGCCGTATCGATCGCCTTGAATTGCGGCTTCACGAGGGTGAAAACGTCGATGTGGTGGAGCGCGTCCTCCGCGAAAGGTTGCCGAAATCTCTCAGTATTCAAAGGCCGCAGCGCCGTGGTGCCGCAGTGGAAAAGATGCTGGCTGCGTTCCACTTCAATCTAACGATGCTGTCTGGCATTGCCCTGGTAGTCGGCCTTTTTCTCATCTACAACACGGTAGCCGTAGCTGTCATGACCCGCCGACAGGAGATCGGCATGGCACGCACATTGGGCGTCACTCGCGGCCAAATTCTTGCTTGTTTCGCGGGCGAGGCATTGCTGCTAGGCACTGCGGGCACCTTGCTTGGAGTGCCGCTGGCGAAAGGGCTCGCCACAGGGGCCATCCACTTGACCTCGACGACGGTGGATACGCTCTATGTCGCCACGGCTGCAAAGGTGCCCTCGCTGGACTGGACCCACTGGATGATGGGACTGGGTGTTGCACTACCTTTAGCGATTCTGGCAGCCATCGTCCCTGCTTTGGAAGCAGCGAGGATCCCTCCCGTCGCGGCGATTCGAGGGGACATCGACCCCACGACTGTGCGACGGAGGACAGGGTGGATTTGGCTCGCTGCTGGGGTGATCATCATGGCGGGATTAGTCGCGACCCAGCTTCCCGCAGTCGGGGGGTTACCTCTGTGGGGATACTTCACCTGTGGCTGTGCGATCATGGCCATGTCTTTGCTCGTGCCTACAGCGCTAGGCGCGACCGCTAAGGTGGCGCGACCTCTGCTTGGGCGCGTTTTTGGCATTGAAGGGAAGCTCGCCTGCGGCCAGATCCATGCCTCGACGCGCCGTCTGTCCATTTCAGTCGCCGCGCTGGCAGTGAGCTTAGCGCTGACGGTGGCCATTGCGGTGATGGTCGGCAGCTTCCGCACCACTGTCTTGTATTGGGTCAATCAGTCCATGGGTGCAGATCTTTACATCCGACCCGGAACACCACCTCGCAGTGCCAATCCACCAGCCTTTTCCGAGGCAACCTTAGCCACCCTCAAGGCCCATCCGGCAGTTGAAACCTTTGAAGGTTATCGTGCCATGGATCTGCCTTATCAGGATCGCATTGTGAAGCTTGGCACTAGCGATTTCGAAGTGTTGCTTTCTCATCCACGTCTCGCCCTCAAGACGATTGGCAATTCGAATGCGATCATCGCAGAGGCTCGGAAAAATGGGGCAGTGCTGGTGTCTGAGAGTTTCTCCCTCCGATTCGGACTCCGGGAGGGCGACTCCTTTTTGTTGCGCACCCAGGGGGGTGAAAAGACGTTTCGCATCGCCGCGCAATTCTACGACTATTCAAATGACAGCGGCAGCATCCTGATGGACCGCCCTATTTTTGAGCAAAGCTTTGGGCAAGGCCAGCCGACCCATGTCGCGATTTATTTGAAACCCGGTGCAAATCCCGACGCTGTGCGTGACCAGATGATGCAGGCCATCGGCGGCACGGCCTTCATCGCGATTTTTACCAATACCGGACTGCGCGCGGAGGTGCTGCGCATCTTTGACAGCACGTTCGCCATTACCTGGGCGTTGGAAATCATCTCGGTGTTGGTGGCGATGGCTGGAGTGGCGGCGACGATGCTGACGCTGGTGCTTGAGCGCCGTGAGGAGATCCGCCTCCTCCGCATCGCCGGTGCGGATGCTGGACAGGTGAGGCGGATGCTCTTGATCGAATCTGGCCTCGTTGGAGCGGTGAGTCAGGGCCTCGGACTGCTGGTGGGAATGCTCCTTTCGCTAGTCTTAATTCAAGTCATCAATCCACAAAGTTTTGGCTGGAGCATCCGCCTGCACACCCCTTGGGGCTTCCTCATGGGTGCCACAATCCTGACCGTACTCGCCACGATGTTGGCAGGCTTGTATCCGGCCTGGCGGGCGACTCGTGATCCACTCCAATCTTCACGTTCATGAATCTACGTTTCATCCTCGGCTGCTGCCTTGCGCTCATCCCTTTGCGACTCTTTGCACAGGAATGGAAGCCTGCGCTGCCAGGTTATGAATTCAGTTTCCCGCGTGATCACGGTCAGCATCCCGATCAAAAAATTGAGTGGTGGTATGTGACTGGAAATGTGGAGACCGCAGAGCATCTGCACTTTGGTTATCAGCTGACTTTTTTTCGGATCGGTGCCGTTTCAAAACCCGCATCCACATCGAAATGGGCGCTGCGAGATGTGTGGATGGCGCACTTTGCCATCAGCGATCTGAACACTCAAACCTATCGCAACGCGGACCGACTCAATCGATCTGGCCCAGGAATTGCCGGAGCCACAGAGACACTGGTATGGAATGAAGACTGGTCCATGAGCATTGAGGGCGACGGCATGAAACTTCACGCCGCAGACAGGGACATCGCGATTGATTTGGAACTCCAATTGGGCAAACCAGCCGTCATCCATGGTCACGACGGTATCAGTCAAAAAGGGGCCAGTGCCGGTAACGCCAGTCACTATTATTCCCACACTCGGATGCCCACCACGGGAGAGATGATGGTTGCGGGGCAAACGCACAAGGTTACTGGGAGCAGCTGGATGGATCATGAGTTTGGCAGCAGTTTCCTGGAAAAAGGCACCGCAGGATGGGACTGGTTTAGCGCACAACTCAGCGATGGCTCTGAATTGATGCTCTTCCAGCTTCGCAGTGATGCCGACGAAGCAAAGGTGCCGCAGAGTGCAGGCACGCTGATTCTGGCCGATGGCAAAGCAGTGCCGCTGACCGCACAGGATTTCTCCCTTAAGTCCAGCGATTTTTGGAAGGCAGAGAGCGGCGCATTGTATCCGCAGCGGTGGCAGATCGAGGTTCCCCGTCATGGCATCTCGCTGGAAAGCCGCGCTGCGATGAACGATCAGGAGTTTCGTGCCAAGGCAACACCGGGGCTTCAATACTGGGAGGGTGCAGTTGAATACCAAGGCACCACGAAAGGCAAGCCAGTGACAGGTCGCGGCTATCTGGAGATGACTGGCTATTCAGGTCAATCCATGAGCGTTTGGTTTGGTGAAGCCTCGACAAAACAATGAATCCGCGTTCGATACCACAACTCGAAGCACGCTTAGCACCACGTCAGCGTCCAGCACGTTCACCCGTTGGCTATCAGCGATGGAACGAACTGCTGTTTTTACACTGGGACTTTGAACCCGCCACCGTTCAGGCTTCGCTTCCGCCAGGTCTCTATGTCGATACCTTTGAGGGGAGAGCCTATGTGGGTGTGGTGCCGTTTTTCATGGAGCGCATCCGCCCACGATTTCTTCCTCCAGTGCCAGGCATTTCGTGGTTCCTTGAACTGAATGTCCGCACCTACGTATTTGATGAGCAGGGGCGACCAGGAGTTTGGTTCTATTCGCTCGATTGCAATCAAGCCCTTGCCGTCGCGCTCGCACGTCGCTTCTTCCACCTGCCATACTTTCACGCCAGCATGTCGGCGAGGCGGAGTCCCTCCGCCATCAGATACAGCTGCCAACGCAGCGGCGCGCAGGCCATCGCTGAATTTGAGTGGGAACACACGGGCGCATCACGCCAAGCTGAGCCACACTCCTTGGAATTCTTCTTGGTGGAGCGCTATTTGCTGTTTTCCACCAACGCACAAGGAGCCCTTTTTACAGGGCAAGTTCATCACTCACCCTATCAAGTGCATGCTCCAAGGCTGTGCAATCATTCGATGCTGCCGATGGAACAGGCTGGCTTTCATTCATCTGCGCAGCCAGCATCAGTGCTGGCCGCAGAGGCGGTGAATGTCGAGGTCTTCGCCCTAGAGTCAGCTTAAACGGGACTGCTTGCGGAACCACGGGACAAAGGCGCTGGTGGTCCGTTGGTATTCTCGATATGCATCCCCCTTGCTCTCGACTGCACACTTTTCGGTGAGAGGGATGCCTGTCACGCGCAGCAGAAAGTAAAGAATCATCGCTGGAGCATAGAAGGTCACCCAACCCCAAGCTGATCCGCAGGCGAAAATCCAAAAACCCCACCAGATAACTGATTCAAAGAAGTAGTTCGGGTGCCTGGAGTACCGCCAGAGACCGACCTGACAGACGCTGCCTCTGTTTCCGGGATCGGATTTGAATCGCTGCATTTGCGCATCGCTCAGAGCTTCGCCCAGAAGGCCAATCCCCCACACGCCTGCCCCAAGCCATTCGAGCCAACTGATGTTTGGCGATGGATTCATGCAGGCCAGCAGGATGGGAACAGAGAGCAAAAGAATCAGTAGAGCTTGAGCCTGAAAAAACCAAAAAAAGTTACGCCCCAAATTCGCCGACCAATCTTTACGCAAGACCTGATAGCGCACGTCTTCATGAGGATGATGGCGAGCGACACGAAGGAGCAAATAGGTGCCCAACCGCAGGCTCCACAGCATCGCCATCGTCACCGCCAACACCTTACGTGACCCGGATCCCGACGCCATCAGCGCAAAAAGCGGAGCCAAAAATGCGAGCCCATAGGACCAAGTCACATCCACAAAACTGAAGTTGCTCAGACGCATACTCAGCACCCAAGTCAGACTGAAGAGCGCAACGACCACGATGGAGCCAAGGCCGAAAAGGCTAAAAAATTCGGATATCATAGAGTGGAGGTTTTTTTGCGCCCAGAGAGGCGATTGACAAAAGGACGCGCGATCAAAAAGACACCGCCCCACAAAAGTGGCGCCACTAGCGCCCATACGGTGATGGCATACACGCCTAGCATTCCAAAGCGTTTCATGAATTCACCGGGGCTTGCAAAGAACTTCTCCGTCAGCACTGAGAGTGACAAAGGAAGGTGCTCCACACCATAGAGTGTCTCGCCAGCATGGATAAAAAGAAGGATCGTCGCCAGATGCAGCGGATAGGTGAGTTCGCGAAAAATTTGCAGGATGGGTTGGTTCAATCGCAGAGGAACCCCCACAGCGAGAGTTAGAATCGTTGGCGTTCCCAACAGAGGAAAAAGCCCCAGGGTGACACCATACGCGATGGCCATTGTCAGCCGTTTTGGATCAGCACCTTGCGTCAGTTGCGTGACAATGGGATTCACTACCCACTTTCGCCACAAAGGCACCCGTTGGACAGCTTCAGTCATGGGCGACGGAGGAGCACTTCTTCGATGTTTGCCGTCGCAGGAACCCGGAAAAGTTGAATCAACAGATACACCGCCATGGCAATATTTCCCAGCAGCAGAATGGCAATGAGCCACAGGACACGCGACACCCAACCTCGCTCCTTATAAACGACCCAACAATAGAAGGTGAGGAAGCCCCAATAGGCATCAAACAAGGTTGCAATGAACCAGGGGTGGCCACCCACTGAAGCAGGAATTTCCCATAACGCGACATGCATGGATGCCCATGAGGTAACCCAGAGCATTGAGGTCAGGACGACGATGAAGAAGAATCGGAGAGCAATGATCATATCACCAGGATTGATGGAGGGTCTCGTTGTTCGGCCTGGTATAAACAGCCTGCACGACACTGATGTTCCGTGTCGCAAAGGCAGCCTCGCAGTACTTCAAATAGAAGTTCCACTTCCGGATAAATCGTTCATCAAAGCCCTGCGCGCGGACTTCGTCCAGCTTTGCGTTGAAGCGATCATACCAAAGATGCAGCGTCCGAGCGTAGGAAGCTCCAAGGTCCTCCAGCCCATGCATAAACAGGTCACCAGTGCGATTGATCGCCTCATTTACACGACCCACGCTGAGGAGCAAGGACCCAGGGAAGATATGCTTTTGGATCCAATCGACCCCCTTGCGAAGATCTTTGTGTTGGCAATCCGCCACGGTGATCATTTGGAAAGCCAACAAACCTTCTGGCTTTAGTACCTCCGCGCATTTCGCGAAATAGGTCTCCAGATACTTATCTCCCACCGCTTCCAGCATCTCAATCGAAGCAATTTTGTCGAACTGTCCTTCAATGTGCCGGTAGTCTTGCAGCCGGATTTCCACCTGATCGGAGAGTCCCTCACGAGCGACCCGTTCTGTGGCATACTTGTGTTGCTCCGCGGAGATGGTTACAGCGGTAACTCGACAGCCATAGTTCTTTGCCGCATGGCAACAAAAACCACCCCATCCACAACCAATCTCAAGGACGTGATCGCTGGGCTTGAGCTGTAGCTTTTGGCAAAGTGCGTCGTATTTCGAGCGCTGCGCATCCGCCAAGTCTTGCCCGGGATGCTCAAATCGCGCTGAGGAGTACGTCATCGTCTCGTCGAGCCACAGATCATAGAATTCGTTCCCCAGGTCATAGTGTTCAGCAATGTTTTTGCGACTGATCGTGACGCTGTTTGGACGAAGCAGGTGATGCACACGATTGAAACCCCGCAGCAGATTCACAAAGGCCATTTTCCCTGAAGACGACTTCCCTCCCTGAGTTTTGGCCAGATTCAGAATGAACCACGAAATCACCGCCGCAATGTCAGGGGTATCCCAATCACCATCCACATAGGATTCACCAAATCCCACATTACCAAACAAAGCGCAGCGCTTAAAAAACTCTGTGCGCCGGATGTTCATCTCCGCAGTGATGGGTGCCCCAGTTTCGCCGAGCGTGCGGACGCTACCGTCTGGATAGGTCATGCGCAGTCCACCATGCACAAAAGGCCTCAGGCTAAGCAAAACCAGCTTTTCATAGAAGCCAGCGGTCGGCACAGTGGAAGTGGCAACGGTATCGGAGAGGGCAATCGTGGAGTTCATGATTTTGGGGCAATGGAATGATGCGGGCGGAGGACGTTCTTTTGCAGCGCGGAGTCCGCCGCTTTACGGAACCACGGTACGCGCTTGAACCACAGCAGTAGCGCGTGCCAGTGAATCAAAAACATCACGCGCAGGGTAAGCAGCGGATACTTAATTGCGCAGGCAATGAGCCCCCCTTCAGAAAAGGGACGTCGTGTCCCGGTCAATGAGGTAACCAGAGTCTGTCGATCCACCTTCAGGTCGTTGATGATGATATTCAGTTTATCGCCAGGGATCTGGAGCTGGAAATCGAAAGACAAATCTAGTTCCGAAAACGGGGAAACATAGAAGTGCTTGGGAGCGATCAATCGGAACGATCCATCTTCGTCGGGCTCCGGCATCACGAAGAATTTCTGTTCTTGAAATGTGTTTGTCACCTGCGCAGCCGCACAAATCGGAGCGCCACTGCCATCAAAGGCAAAGAAGAACGTCACCGGATTGAAGACATACCCAAACACCCTCGGAAAGGCGAGCATCATGATCCTTGAGATCGGAGCTGTGTCCACGCCGTTGTCTTTCAGTGCCGCCAGCACTCCATCCTTCACGTTGGCATGAGTTCCGCCCACATGATCTCTGTCGTAAAACGAGAATAGATTAAATCGATTGTGGCTGAACCAACGCGATCTCTCGTGCTGCGCGTCCAGCGAATCTAAATCCAACCAAAGGTAGAAGACCCGGTAACTAAATCCGTGCCGACGTGGCTCCAACCGCTGATGCATCACAGTGCACTCGTAAATGGCTGCGGAGGTGGGAGGCTGAGAATACATTAGTATCGGTGAAGGCAACCTTTCTTGCGTCTGTCACGGCGGATTGGATTCATGAAAATGACAGAAGCCTAATCCAAACTCACCACGGATCGCGACCGAGGATATCCGAGCATACACTCACCGCAGAGCCAAAGGCGTCCTCGTGAAAGCCATAGCGGAAGTAGCTACCGCAAAAATACGTATTCTGGTCGGGACTGATCCGATTCAACTCTGGGAGGCGCTTCTGTGCAGCCACCGCAGCGAGGTCGAAGAGAGGGTGCTCGTAATTGATGCGCTTCAAGACTTTGGCTGGATTGATCTCCTCCGCAGCATTGACAGAAACGAAGTAGTTTGTGGTGTCCGAGACTCCTTGGAGTCTGTTCATCCAGTAGTGCGTGCTGGGCTCAATGCTGCCAACGCTGCTACTTTTAAGCCGGTAATTCCACGCAGCCCAACAACGGCGTGTTTTGGGCATAAAACGCTCGTCTGTATGAAGCGTGGCAATGTTTGGCTGATAGTGAAACGTGCTGAGCAGCTCATGTTCAAACGCGGTCGGATCAGCAATCATCCGCAGCGTCTGATCCGCATGGCTGGCAAAGACGACTTTGTCAAACTTAGCGGCCTCCTGCCCTTTAGCGTGGATCGTTACACCGGAGCTGGTGCGTTCAACCCGTTCAACGGGGCAACCCAGCCGAATGCGATCTTTGAATGGTACTGTCAGCTTTTGAACGTATGACTTTGCGCCATTCGTGACTGTCCACCACGGGTGCTGAGTGTAGAGCCCCAGAAAGCCATGATTATGCCAGAAGCGGATCAAAGTCAGCGCTGGGAACTGCAACATCAAGTCCGGCGGTGTGGACCAAACAGCAGATCCCATTGGGATGATGTAGAGATCCTGGAAGTCCTTTCCGTAGCCGCGCGCAGCGATGTATTCACCCAGCGTCATGCTGGAATAGGTGTAATCTTCCAAGGCAGCGACAGCCTCCGCATTGAAGCGATTGATGCGCATCAGGAAGCGCCAAAAGCGTGGACTGAGAAGATTTTTTCGCTGACCAAAGAGATGGTTGATCGAGGTGCCATTGTATTCGATGCCACTGCCCGTGTGCGATACGCTGAAGGACATGTCGGTCGGTTTGGTCTCCACCTGCAACTCCTTGAAGAGTCGTGTCAGTAGCGGGTAGGTGACATGATTGAAGACCATGAAGCCGGTATCGATAGGCACCGGTCGGCCGGCTTCATCCACCGTGATCGTATTGGTATGACCACCCGCATAGTCGTTCTGCTCGTAGATCGTCAGATCGTATTCATGGTGCAAAAAGTGGGCGCACCCAAGTCCAGCGACCCCCGTCCCGACGATGGCAAGTTTAGGTCGGCTCATGCGCGGTCGCTGGAAGTTGGATTGGAGTTGGCACGCACTTCTGCATACACGCTTTCGGGCACCTGTCGCAGGTCCCAGACCAGACCGAACCAAGACATCATCTTCAGCAGCCAGTAGGAGATATCGATCTCCCACCAATAGAAACCCTGCCGCGCTGCGGACGCATAGCGATGATGATTGTTGTGCCAGCCCTCCCCCAATGTCAGCAAGGCGAGGAGGAAGTTGTTGCGGCTATCGTCGTCTGTCTTGAAGCGACGTGTTCCTAGGACGTGGGCCAATGAATTGATGAAAAACGTGGCGTGCAGAAGCACCACCGTGCTGATAAAAAATCCCCAAACAAAGAGTTGAAAACCATTCGTCCCAAGGCCTGGAGCATAAGCCTCCAGCATCGACCCCGCCAACCACAAGAAGACCCCGTAAAGCAGCGGCACCAGTTGATCAAAACGATTGAGAAACACCAGTTCGGGAAACTTTTCAAGATCACGGACGCGCGAGTAATCTGTTGGAAAATTTTTAGCACTGGTCAACCAGCCGATATGCGCCCAAAGAAAGCCACTCATGCGTGGGGAATGAATGTCGTGTTCGTCATCCGAGTGTTTGTGGTGATGACGATGCACGGAAGCCCACCAGATGGGCCCGCGCTGGCAGGAACTGTTCCCCAGGACCGCAAAGGCAAACTGCATCCAGCGGGAGGTCCGATAGCTTCGGTGGGAGAGGTAGCGGTGGTAAAAGGCAGTGACGGCAAACATTCGGACCGCATAAAGAAGCATCGCCGCGATCAATGCCGTCCAGCTGAATCCAGCCCAAATCACCGCGAAGCAGCCGAGGTGGAGGATGATGAAGGGAATGCAGCGCTTCCAATCGATGCGATCTTCTTGCGCCATCACTGCTTCCACCCCTTCAGGATGATAATCGGAATCGAACCACTGGTGCAGCATCAACCTGATGGCCCCTGGTCGGCGTTTGGGAATTTCTGGCTGAGATGGAGTCGAATGCGGCATTGCACAGGGTTCTTCGCCTCCCACTGGCGTCTGGATTCAAAAAAATTGAATCCAAATTGAAATGGCAGTCGCAGAAGAAGAGGACCTTTTCGTCTAAACCCTTCCCCATGAGCACCGTAAACAACCTACTAGCCCGCAACATCCTTCCCGATAGCCTAATTCGAATGGGCATCCGGCATCGCCTCGCCGAGACAATCCGTGAAAATACCCGGCCGGACATCGATGGTCAGCGCGCTGCCATTTTAGAACATGTCGAAGGACTGAAGACCATGCCCATCGCCATCGCAACGGATGAAGCGAACGAGCAGCACTACGAAGTGCCGACAAAGTTTTACCAGTTGGTGTTGGGTAAGCACCTCAAATACAG
>CAZCAL010000066.1:10643-15322 GCA_964496625.1 uncultured Verrucomicrobiaceae bacterium
TAGCGTCTCCAATTCCCGCACGCAGAAAGCCTTCATTGACGCCGAAGCCGCCAAACGTGGCCTCACAAACCTGACCATCCGCACGGCAAATATGATCAGCTACGAGGGCGAGGGTGCCGGAGTTTTTGATCGTGTGGTGAGCGTGGAAATGTTTGAGCACATGAAGAACTACAAGGAACTGCTACGCCGCGTCTCCACATGGCTAAAACCTGGAGGCAAGCTCTTTGTGCACATCTTCACCCATCGCGCACTTGCCTACCACTTTGAGGTGCGTGGCGACGATGATTGGATGGCCAAATACTTCTTCACTGGCGGTCAAATGCCCAGCGATGACCTGCTGCTCTACTTTCAGGATGATCTTCGTATCGAGGATCACTGGTGTGTCAGCGGCAGCCACTACGGCAAGACCAGCGAGGCTTGGCTCGCCAATATGGATCGTCACAAGCAAGAGATCCTGCCGCTGTTTGCAGAGACTTATGGCAAAGACCACGTCACCAAGTGGTGGGTCTGGTGGCGGCTGTTCTTTCTTGCCTGCGCAGAGCTTTGGTCATACCGCGGCGGGGAAGAATGGATTGTTTCACACTATCGTTTCACCAAACCTCTATGAAACCCTTCCTCGTTTTTTTTGCGCTGGCTTTCACTGCTTACTCCCAGGAAGCCTTGCCTGAACTCATCCGGAAGGGTGACGCCTACGATGCGAAATTCGAATCTGACAACGCGCTGAAGTACTATCTGCCGGCCGAAAAGCTCGCACCCAACGACGCGACGCTAATGATCAAAATCGCGCGGCAGTATGTCTATCGGATGGAAGGGCTCAGCACGGACAGTGAGAAGCTTGCATCGGGGCGTGTCGCGGTTTCATATTCGGAACGTGCGGTGAAGCTTGCGCCCAACCAGTGCGATTCGTATTTATCCCTCGCGATTTGCTGGGGAAAAGTGACGCCCTTCCTTGGGAACAAAGAGAGCATCGAGGCTTCACGACAAATCCAGAACGCGGCTGAGAAGGCGGTGAAACTGAATCCGCAGAACGACTATGCCTGGCACATGCTCGGTCGTTGGCACCAAGAATTGGCGGGCATTGGCAGCATGACGCGCGCCTTGGCCCGGGTCATCTACGGAGCACTACCAGACGCCTCCTATGCCGAGGCGGTGCGGTGTTTTCAGAAAGCAATCGCACTCAACCCAGGACGGCTAATCCACACCGTGGAGTTAGGTCGAACGTATGCCGCGATGGGGAACGAAGCCGAGGCCAAGAAGTATCTGGAGAAGGGGCTGGCTATGCCGAGTCTTGAAAAAGATGATCCCGAAACCAAACAGCGAGGTCGCGCGACCCTGGCCGAACTGAATTAATCAGCGTGTGACGCTTCGCAAAAAGCGATCCATCGCAAAGCGAGTGAGTTCTGCACTGGGTCCGTGAAATGGATAATCGAGCGCGTGCGTCGCCCAGGGAATATCGAGGAGGTAATGGGGAATACCCGCGCTGCTGAGACGCGCCGCTAGCCGACTGCTCTGCAAATGCCAGACCAGCGTATCCCGCCGACCGTGCACGATCAATGCGGGAGGGCCTTTCTCCGCAAAGAGGGTGGCGGAAGCCGAGAGGTAGTTGTCCGGTGCTTGATCCGGCGAACCACCCAAATAGTTTTTCATCAGGCGAGGAGAATCGAGAATATCGTCCGTGCGTGCATACTTCCAAGCGAAGTTCATGTCCGCTGGCGCATACAATGAGACGCAACCACGTATCGCGGAGTCATTGAAACTGTAAGCACAAGCGGTCGCAATCTGGCCACCGGCGGAGCGTCCAAGTAACACAAACTTGGTTGGATCAATACCCAACAGATCGGCATTTGACTTCAAGTAGTCGAGCGCATCCACCACGTCGGTGCGTTGAGCAGGCCATTGCCACTCTGGGGCGAGACGATAGTCAACGGACGCCACCGCGTAGCCCTGCTGAGCCCAGTAATGATTCCATTCCGCGAACTCCTCGGGCTCACCACGCTCCCATCCGCCGGAGTGCAGCACGATGATGCATGGGGCGCGCTGGGTTTTGACCGCACGGAAATACAACACCTTCAGAGGAGACTCCGCACGAGGGATCGTGATCAACTCCTCTTTCACTGCGGCAGGTGCCCGCCCCAGGAAGAGATGGGTGAGCGACAGCACGGGAGAATCCTTTGCCACCAGTTCGGGATACGCCGTCCGAAGCTGGGAGGGAAGCTGCCGAGCCTTGAGGATCGCGCTACTGAGAGGCACCAGCAATACCGCCAGCGTCAGCAGGAGCAGGATATCCGCAATGGTTCGCTTCATGCAGGGTGCGCCACGAAAGAGCAGCAGCATCAGCAAAGGCAGCACCGCCAACCGGTGGCCATATTCCGTCACCGCCAGCGTTGCCTTCCACCACCAAAGGCGCTCGATATTAAAGAGTCCCGGCAGACTAAAGAGGAGGAGGAGTGAGGCGAGAGAGAGCCTGATCATGGCACTTAGGGTCCAATCAGGACAATCGGCCCTTTGACAGCAGGCACCCCGCCTTTGGTCTCAACACTGAGAGCAAACTTTGCCGCTTCGCTGACTGCGTCCACCGGTTTGAAGTCCACCTTGGCAAAACCTTGCGCATCGACTCGGACCACACCCGCACTCACAGGCGCTGGATTCTTCGGATCGACGACCCAGAGCTGATAGTCCTTCAGCGGATCCACAGGAGGCATTTTTTCCAGCTTCAACACACCCTCTTGCTTGTCGCTATCCCATACCACCACGGCCACGCCCTGCCTGTATTCATCGACGTTGGTTTGCAGCGTGGCGATCTGCATTTCCGCCAAGACATTGCGCGCACGAAGAGTCGCGATTTGTCCGGTCAACTGCAACGACTGCGCTTTGGCGTCGGCCAGTGCCTTGGTGAGTTCACCATCCTTTTGCGTCGCCTCTGCGACGAGTTGGGTCAGCTTCGACTCACGGTGTTTGGCCTCCGCGAGTTGCAGAGAAAGCTCTCTGTTTTGCGCGCGCGCTTCGGCTTCGCCAGCGGTCAGCGCCGCGAGGTCGGAGTGCAAACGCGCGCGCTCCTGCCAGAGCACTGCCCCACTTATCATCAGCGCCGCCGCGATGCCCCAGCCGGCATAGAGCCAAGCGGAGGAGGACGGCCGCTGCTGCGGAGCCACCTGCTTCTGCGTGATCGCGGCCATGACTCCCGCCTTCACCGAGGCTGGTGGGGCCAGGGGTGGTAACGATCTTGCCAGCGCAGCAGTCGTATCGGACAGGCTCTCGACAAACACGCGCAGTTCTGCATCGGCGTGCATCGCCGCCTCAAAGGAGCGCAATTCTTCGCCTTCGAGCAGCCCCATGGCGAAAAGAGTCGCCCTGTCCTGGAGGTCATCGTTGATCATGCCACACCTCCTTTGATCATATCCCGCAACTTCAGGAGTCCACGGCGAATGTTAGTTTTTACCGTACCCAGCGGCATTTGCAGATGATCCGCAATGGCGTGATGAGTCAGCCCCTTCAAAAAAGCCATCTCGATCAATTGCCGCTGTTCCCCAGGCAGCCCTCGCACTGCGCTATTCACCAGCGATGCGCGATCACTCGCATCCACCGCTTCTGCGGCGGAGGGCTCATCACTGATCCAGGCGTTGCCAGCTTCAGTCGCAGCGGCGTCTTCGAGTCGCGCGCGACGGCCCCGGGCTCGGATGCGATCAATCGCCTTGTGACGAAAGATCATCACCGCCCAGGTGAAGGCCTTGGCGCGACTCGCATCGAACTCCGCCGCGTGATTCCACAAATACACAAAGCCCTCCTGAAGCACGTCCTCAGCCTCTTTTTCATCGATCAGCATCTGGCGCATCAGGGAAAACAGCGGCGGGGAAAAGCGGTCATACAGCCGACTAAAGGCCGCCTGATCGCCACGCGCAGCCCGGCCCAGCAGGACATCGTCCGCTTCGTCCTGATCGGTGGTGAGCGTTGGCATTGAGTTTCGGGAGTAGAGAGCAGGCAGCAGACCACCGCTCCGGGCAGGATACGCCGGCGCCGGATGAAAAGGCACATTTAATCGACACGCGACATTCACGCCGGTTTCTGCGCCGCCGGATGGGATTTGGATTCAATTTTGCGGACTTTACCTTTGTTTATCCCCCGCTAATCTCTCGACTCCCCTGACCGCCCCCTTTTCTAAGCCATGATGACCAGCGCCCAGATCCGCCAGAGCTTCCTCGATTTTTTCAAAGAGAAGCAACACACCATCGTCCCCAGTGATAACGTCGGCTATACCAGCCGCGACGGCGCACGCATTTTCACGAACGCGGGCATGAACCAGTTCGTGCCCATCTTCCTCGGCGAGCGCAGCGCCGATGTGGATACTTGGCCCGGCGTGCTGCACAAAGGATTGCCGACACGCGCAGCGGACACGCAGAAGTGCATCCGCGCCGGCGGTAAGCACAATGACCTCGAAGACGTGGGCCTGGACACCTACCACCACACGCTCTTCGAAATGCTAGGCAACTGGAGCTTCGGCGACTACTTCAAAAAGGAAGCCATCTCCTGGGCCTGGGAACTCATCATTGAGCGCTGGAAGTTCCCGCCCACCCGCGTCTTCGCCACCATTTATCAACCCGGTGCTGGCGATCCCGCTGAACGCGATCAGGAAGCCTGGGACATTTGGGCAGAGAAGTTCCGCAGCATCGGACTCGACCCCG
>CAZCAL010000067.1:0-5569 GCA_964496625.1 uncultured Verrucomicrobiaceae bacterium
TACACCGGCACCAGCGACGGCGCCCACGTGATGGTGCGCCAAGTCAGTGGAGATTCCAGCATCGTGGCAAGACTTACCAATTTGCCAACTGCCACCGCACTCAGTGGTTTGACGATGCGTGACTCTCTGGCGCGAGGTGCGATCCGAACCGTACTCGGTTTTATTCCTGCAACGGGACTGCAACTTCGCGCTCGCACCACTGGATCAACGGCGGACACGCTTGTTGCGAGTGCAAGTGGATTGAGCTTGCCACTTTGGCTAAAGCTCGAACGCACAGCGGCAACAGAAGTGGTTACTGCTTGGTATGCAGCGGATAACGCGGGGACACCTGGCGTGTGGACACAACTTGGAACTGCAACGGCCATCGTGATGGGCGATGCCGCGCAAATAGGGTTGACCACGACTAACAATAGTACTGCTGGGGTTGCTACCGGAATCTTCGATAATGTCATGCTGACACCCTCTCCAGTGGGTCCTGCATGGCTCAGTGAGGATGCTGGACCGCTGCCCTCACAGCCCGGTAGTGCGCTGGAGAACAGTGGTAGTTACACCATTGCGGGCAGCACCTCGGGGTACTATCATGGTCAACAGTACTACGGGGACTTGGTGGTCACTGCGCGTTTGGTGAGCTTTTCGTCAGGTGCTGGGAGTGCGAAGGGTGGGATTCGTGTGGCCGAAAGCATGGAAGCCGGCGCTTATGCCCATTTTGGTCGCATTCCAACTGGATCATACAGCGGTTACGTTTGGACTTCCATTGCGGGTGGGAGCGGCGGAGGTGTGCCGAGCGGAGTCTCCGCGGGTAACTGGATTCGCATCGTGAGGAAGGGCGATAGCATTACCGGATTCCGTGCCGTCGATTCGTCGGGCAGCCCAGGTGCATGGAATCAGATTGGACAATCGCAGACCGTTATCATGAACACGCCAGTGTTTGTGGGCTTTTGGGTAGACAATGCCAGCGGTGTAGGTCTGAATACATGTACGTTCACGAATCTCAGTATCCAACCCTTGAACCGGGCTCCTGTCGTCAACATCGCTGCTGCCGCTACTTGGCCACTAAGTCCGATTCCACTGAGTGGCACGGTTACTGACGACAGTTTTCCGACACCGGTCTCGCTTACTCGTCAGTGGACGAAACGTAGTGGCCCTGCGCCAGTTGCTTTTGGCAATTCATCGCTGGCGACTACAACGGCGACACTAACCCAAGCCGGCCATTACACTTTACGGCTGTCGGCAAATGACGGGGGCGCCCACAGTTTCAAGGACATCGCTTTCATCGGCTATACCTCGCCATATGAAGTGTGGCAGGGACAAAATTTTGCGTCTTCAGGCGGCGTGAATGATCCTGCGGCGGCCTTTTTGCTGGACCCTGATCTCGATGGCCAAGTCAACCTGCTGGAATACGCTTTCGGCTCACCGCCATCCGCAGCGGATACTTCACCCGTTACTTTTGATCAGGCTACAGTTGGGCCGGAATCCTTCCTGCGCATGACTGTGCCGAAAAACCCCAATGCCACGGACGTAACGTTCATCCCCGAAGCCACCAGTGATCTGAACAATCCATTGAGTTGGAGCAGCGCTGGTTTGGTTATCCAGTCCGACACAAGCACGCAACTGATCGTTCGGGATAACGTCCCAATCACATCGGGTTCTCGGCGTTTCATGCGCGTTAGGATTGAGCGGCCCTGAACCATCTTGCCATTGCGGTGAGTAATGCTGCAGTCATGATAGCGAAGGAAGCATAAAAGAGAATCATCTTGGTCTTTCCTGCCCACAGGGTGAGATGGGCCACCCAAGGTTTTGAGGTGAGGTCTCCCCACATTACCAGCCATGCAACGGTGAAATTTTCTACAAGATCAAAACAACCAGTGGCCAGAGGAATGAGAGTCAGAGGGCTGAATCCTCTGCCAAACGCCAACAATAGAGGCACACTAAGCAGGGCGGTGTAGAGGAGAGGAAAGGCGACGTCAAGTGTGACTTCCGTGATCGCATAGAGACGTCGGTGAGGTTTCAATTCATGGAGATGGCACAACAGTTTGTCATAGTCGATCTTCAACATCTGACCGTCGGGAGTAGTTGCTGGCGCAACGTGATGGTTGCGCCATTTGAATCCCGCGAAGCAGCACATAAAGCCAATCATCAAAATCACACATGCCCGCCACGAAGTTACAGGGGCAAGCCAGTGAAGCCAAAAATCAAGAATGAAATGCATCGTTCGGAGATGGGAATGGCTTGGGTGTTGAAGTGACTCAGTATCGGCCGGGGACGATGGCTGGCGAATGCGGTGAGCCAATGGGCAGGCCTTCCATGATGAGTTCGATGCCGCTGAGGAGGGTGGAGTTCTTCTGCTCGCTCAATTCGATTTGGATCCCCCCATCGTTCGCCTCGACGTGGCTGATCGTCTTGGTGAGGGAATGCATCGTGCCTTTGCTTTCAGTCAGAATGTCAATACGTTGGATGACCTGCTTACCCTGGAGCGATACGCTAAAGAGGCGCTGTCCGGCCTGGAGTGCCGCATCAGGCTCCGCGAAAGTTAGGCGCACCGTATAGTTGCCGGGCTTGATGCCTGCGACGGTGATCTTCTTCGCACCTTCGATGCCGGAGGCGGCGACCCATGGCCAGCCTTCACCGCCTTCCATCCAGACGGAATGATGATAGTACGGCTTGGCGGTTTGAGGATCAACTTGCACCTGGATTTCGGGCGAAGGACCACCTACTGATGGCCAGTCAAGCCAGAGTGTGCCGTCCTCCGTCTTGCGATCTCCGGGTGCACCGAAGTTAATGCCCAGTCGCTGGATCTTGCCGTTGAGACTGGCTGCGGGCACCAAGCCCCACGCAGTCCATTGTTCAAAGGTCTCTGGCAGACTGATCAAGGAGACTGCCATCGGCAGCGGGTAGCTGCATGTGCAGCCTTCATAGAAATACGGAACGTTCAGCACGCCGTTCGCTGGCACGATGCTATTCGTGCAGCCTGAGCGAGGGCCGCTGATGTGGATGGTGCCGCTCTCGACCCGCTTATCATAAAACGCTGCTGTGCCAGAGCGCATGGTGTAAATCGATCCATAGTCAAACCCGCCATCGCAGCCATAGCTCTTGGGGAAGACGCGAGGCTCTTGTTCCAGGGTCAATGGATTGGTGCGCATTCCGGCTTTTGGGGTGCCGGGTTTCCAGTCGTCCTTTTGATGAGGGGGGCGATATTGGTTCGGTTGGATCGTCTTGAGGTCTGCGTTTGCAAACTGCTGGCGCAGGGAGGGTGCCTCGTATTCGTCCAAGACACGTCCGGTATAGACGTCGCTGAAGACTGCGGGCAGCAAACGATAATCTACTGGACCTTTACGCGTGGAGGCATCCAGCCAGTCTTTGTTCTGCGTGATCATGACGCCATCAATGAACTGCGGTTGAGGGGCGCGTTTGAAGTTGCCGAGACTGTCATCAAACCAGAGAACTCCGACTGGCGCTTTGACGAGCAAGTCGTCGGCGCTGGACCAGTCGCCCGTGTAGTTGGTGCTGCCAGCAAGGGCACCGCTTCGGGTGATGACCGTACCTCCCTCTTGGCCTGTCGCAATCTCCGCCTGAAGAAGGTGCGCGTTTTGAGCGATAGGCAGCATCTCGGCGGGTCCAATCCACTTGCCTCCAAAGGGTCGCAGTGATGGATAGAGCTTCTTGATCGTCGGCGCATCAGGGAGTGCTGCTTCAGGTGCCACGAGAATGAGATTGGCAAAGTAGGGGGGTAACCCGTCGGCGATGGAGGCCTGTGTGAAGAAGCTAATGCGGTCTCCGTGCAGACCGGCATGGATGGCCTGCGCCCGGTGTTTCGCGACGGCGGCATCGTCGGCAAGAATGGCGACGATTTTGAAATGAGTCTCTTCGGCGAGCGATGCCAAATAGCCGTCAGGGCCACTGCCGAGGACGATGGCATAGCCGCGATCTGTGCCGACCTCTTTGATTAGCGATTCCATCGTGTGAGTGGCTGGCTTCGCCCTCACCAGTTGCCGTGGCCAATCTTTGGCAGGTTGAGTGACAGAGGCTTTTGCAGCGAGCGCGTACAGCACGCCTTCCTCAGTTACGACGAAGCACTTGTCCGCAGCCACGATGACGCTGCCCACGGTACCTTCAACTCCAGGCCATGGTCCGGCGAAGGCAAGTTCGCGATTTGCTGCGCGCAGGCTGGTGCGGATGCCTGGCAGGCCTTCCTCGCGCGGTTTGTCTTCATGCCGGATGTTGTTCACGGCGCTATCAAAGAGCAATCCGCGACGTTTCAGCTTCTGCTCTTCCTTCGCATCAGGAGTGGAAGCAAACCATCCGCCCGTCAGACGTCCTGCGGATGGTAACTCGAACTCCTTCAAGGCTCCAGTGGCCAAATCAAAGCGCGCTGGATAGGCATTGCTGCTTGGCACCACAAGGTCATCGCCGTCAATCAAAAGATACCCCTGCGGTGCGACTCCGCCAAAGGCCTCTGCCTGATGCGGATGCACACCGTAGATGTAGCCAGTGCGGTCGTTGAGCCAGATGACTTTTCCGGTCGCTGCGTCCAGGCAATACACAAAGACGCCTTCGAGGGGCCAGACGCCTGCCGCGAAGTAGATGCGATCCCCCTTTGCCACAGGTCCCCCGCGGACTGGCCACACGGAGATGAGTCTGCCATTGCCGAGCACATGTCGATTGGATGGTACGGCGCGTCGTTGCCAGATCGGCTTCCCGTCTGCCAATGACACACAGCGCACGATGCCATCATCGGATCCAAAGATGACCAGATCGCCGACGATGGCTGGCGCAAACCTCACCGGCCCGTCGGTATGCGTCGCCCAGCGTTCTACACCCGTCTCGGTATCAAACGCTGTGACGGTATCATCCCGCGATGACGCCACCACCAGCGTCTGGCCTGCGACGACGGGTTCGTGGCTGCGATCAAACTGCATCCGCACCTCGCGATAGGCTGGTGTTAACGGGCCAAGATCTCGCGACCACAGAAGAGCGAGATCTTCGGCCAGCGGTTGCGATGTGGTTGCAGTGCGGCCTGCGTTGGCACGCCACATGGGCCAATCACCTGCATAGGTGGTAGCAGTGGCGAGGAGACAGCAGGTGATTAGAAATGGAGCGACTTTCATCCAGGGGAAAGAAACGTCACTCAGACGCCATGTCTCAGGCCAGTTGTGCTTTTTTCCTGGGACTCAAGATTTGCACCAACAGCCGCTCCAAGACTAGCTTATTGTCCAGTTGCGTCGTGACGAGTTTCACATTCGCATCAAGGCAGGCGCGATAGGCCTCGTGCAACTCTTGGAGCGTGTATTTCCCGGCTTCGCCCAGCGCCAGGAAAAGTGGGAAGGCATTAAATCCAGTGCCATCTTTCTTGCGGGGGAGATGGCTCGTGGCTGATTCCGGTAGGGCTTCCAGTGAGTTGCAGAAGGCTCCATAGCCTGCGCGATTCAGTTTGTAGCGAGATCCCAGATCCTTCACCATTAGCAGGCTGCGCACCCGTGGCACGATGGCTGCCAGCAGGAGTCCCACAGGATTTTGCCCCTGATGCATCAGCGTGCCGAGAAGTTCCAGCGCCCGTTGCAGATCGCGAGGG
>CAZCAL010000067.1:5579-15128 GCA_964496625.1 uncultured Verrucomicrobiaceae bacterium
CCCAGATGACCCCGGCGCGACTCATGGACACCAGATTGCGGACTGTCGCCAGACCTGCGCGGCGGCGTTCACCCAGATAGAGATCGATCTTTTCCAGTTCGTTCTCCATCTGGCGGGTATCGTCCCCCGCCATCTGCACCAGCAATTCAAGAGCGCCCGATTCAAAGGTGATCCCCATCGCGCGGGCTTTGCGATTCGCCTCCGCCAGCACGGCTTCTTCCCAGCCCGCCTTGGAGGTGTCTGGCTTGTCAAAGGTCTCGATACTCGCCAATTTCGATAGTCTCTTCCATGCACTGCGGCGTTTATCGATGGACGTCGCGCTGATGACAAAGCGCACCTCCGGTCCCAGACCCGCTTCGACGACATCAAGGATGCTTTCGAACCCGCTGACGGCGGCCTCCGCCCGGCCTGTGACGCTGTCTCCCAGGAAGGTGGCGGTCTTCAGCCACACCACCTTGGTGCCACCAAAGAAGGGCAATGTCTGGAGCGCCTGGATGACGTTGTTGCAGATCACGCCAGCGTGCTCAGCATTGTCCGCGCCGCCATCGATGATGTCGTTGGAAAAATCTCCGGCATCGGGTGGCGTCAGTTTGCGCACCAGGGATAGCGCCGCTTCTTTGACGCGACCTTCATCGGAACCGATGAAGACGGTCACCTGGCTATTGGCGGTGGCTTTTTTGGGTGGCGGCATGGGGTGACTTTTGGACCGTTTCGAGGTTTCGCGCAAGCAGGCGTTGCATCCAGCAGAACTGGACGTAATTTGGCCGCCCTTTTCAACCAACCCCATCGTATTTCCTTATATGAGTCAGCCCAAGCATGTCGCCATCGTCGGAGCCACCGGCGCGGTAGGCGCGGAAATGATCCGCTGCCTGGAAGAGCGTCACTTTCCAGTTAGCCAGCTCACCCTGCTGGCCTCCGCACGGAGCGCAGGCAAGACATTGAAGTTCAAGGGTCAGGACATCGTCATCAAGGAACTCACGCCGGAAAGCTTCGCTGGAGTGGACATTGCCCTCTTCAGCGCCGGTGGTGGCATCAGCAAAGAATTCGCCCCCCATGCCGTCAAGGCGGGAGCCGTCGTCGTGGATAATTCGTCCGCCTTCCGCATGGACCCTACCGTGCCTCTCGTCGTGCCCGAAGTAAATGGCGCAGACGTCAAGAATCATCAGGGCATCATTGCGAATCCGAACTGCACCACCGCTATCAGTCTCATGGCACTGTATCCGCTGCATCAGGCCTTCGGCGTGAAGCGCGTGTTTGCCTCCAGCTATCAGGCCGTGTCCGGCACTGGGGCACAGGCGATTGAGGAACTCGCCCGCCAGTCCCGCGCCTGGGCAGAGGGTGGACGTACCGCCTGGGATGATGCCAAACTTCCCCCGTCTGAAGTGCAGGTCTATCCTCATCAGATCGCCTTTAACGTCCTTCCGCATGTCGATTCCTTCCTGGATTCTGGCTATACGAAGGAAGAAATGAAGCTGGAGAATGAGGGTCGCAAAATCATGCATCACCCAGATTTTCGTGCGTCTGTGACCTGCGTGCGCGTGCCTGTCTTCCGCGCCCACAGCGTGGCCATCACCGCCGAGTTCGAAAGGCCCGTGACCGTGGAAGCTGCTCGCGAAGTGCTCTCCAAGGCCCCAGGCATTGATCTGGTCGATGATCCATCGTCAAAGCAGTATCCTCTCCCGCTAGACACCGCCGGCAAGGATAACTGCGCCGTCGGTCGTATCCGCATGGATTGCGCGCTGGACAATGGCCTCTGCTTCTGGGTGGCCGGAGACCAGCTCCTGAAAGGTGCCGCGCTGAATGCGGTGCAGATCGCGGAATTGCTGTAACTTCAGGGCTCGGCACATGGGTGTGGGCCGTATCCAGTCAAAGATGACCAAGCCTATCCATCCGCAGGTTTCTATCGGTCACGTCCATCTCAAAGTTGCAGACTTGGAACGGGCGTTGGGCTTTTATTGTGGCGTGCTGGGCTTTGAGTTGACGCAGCGCTATGGGAAAGGCGCGGCGTTCATTTCCGCAGGGGGTTACCACCATCACATCGGACTCAATACCTGGGAGAGTGCAGGAGGTAAACCACCTCCGCCCAGTGCGACTGGCCTCTACCACCTCGCCATCCTTTATCCGACCCGAGCGGAGTTGGCCGATGCCCTGCGGCGTCTTATCGACGCAAAAATTCCCCTCGACGGGGCTGCCGATCACGGCGTCAGCGAAGCGCTTTACCTCCGTGATCCTGACAACAACGGGGTCGAGCTCTACTGGGACCGGCCCAAAGAGGAGTGGCCAACCGCAGGAGATGGATCTCTTCTGATGTCCACCGATTCGCTAGACTTAGACGCTCTGCTTCGGTCCGCCGTTAAGCATTGAAGGTGGGCGGCCACCGATGGAAAGCGGTGAGACATCAATGATCTTCTCTGCCACAACAAGTTCGGTGACTTCGTCTGATTTGCAGGAAATCACAAAGCTCAGCGCGGATGGTGGGATCTGATCCCAGGGGCCACAGTTACTTCTTTGAAGGCAAGTTTTCAGCAAAGGGCGATACCACTCCGAGGGTGGAAGGCGGGAGATCGTCGGTGCGGAAGCAGGAGGCGGGGAGGCCTTCTTTATTGATGAGGTTCACCCCTTCTGGCCAAGCCGCCCAGGCGTAACGGACACCGATGGGTGCCTTTACTGCATCCGCCCAAACGATCACCTCATCGCCTTCGATCTTTGCCTTTGCCCACACCCATTTGCCATCCGCTCCGGCGATTTGGAAAGGGCCGGGGGCTTCTCCATTGCGAGTCTTGAGGCCGCTGCCGATGTAGTCGAACTGAACGTGGACGCGGTTGCCTTTGATTGCGGACGATTTGTAGAGTGGACCACTGAAGACCGTGTTGGCGCGGGCATAATCCTTGGCAAGCGCCCACAGCGCAAGGCGACGCCCGACCTCCTGTTTGTTTTTGGGGTGGATATTACCAACTTCTCCAATGTCGTTGATCACAGCGATCCCCGTCTTGGGCAGGGTTTGAGCGGTGAGGAGTTGTGCCTCTTGAAGTTCCGCCCAGGTGTCGGCTTGGCCGGGTTCTTTGGTGATGGGTTGGCCATTGCCGAAGGCGGCGAGTTGGACGATGTAAAACGGGAACTCACTGCTCCAGCGCTTACGCCAGTCATTGATCATGGTGGGCAGCAGTTCCTGATACTGAAAGGCGCGGCGTTGATTGGATTCGCCCTGATACCAAATAGCTCCTTGGAAGGCGTAGGGGATCAGTGGGGCGACCATGCCGTTGAAGAGCACTGACGGGTAGTGGGGGGTGGCGTTTGGGTTCTCCGAAGGACGTGGGGAAGGCGGGAGTGGTGCCTTCGGTTTGCCTGCGGGCAATTTGGCATTGTCCGCGTTGATTTTGGCAACCTGTGCCTTCCAGTCAGCGGTGCGTTTTTCAAAGGCAGCTTTTTCTTTGGCGTCATCCCACTTAGCGAGTACGTCTTTCCAATCCTTCAGCATGTCGCGGGCGCAGGGGCGTTCCTTCAGGGCTTCAATACTGGTCCAGGCTTCAACACGAGTGCCACCCCAGGACGTATTGATGAGACCCACCGGCACTTTGAGAGCTTGGTGAAGGTGACGGCCAAAGAAGAATCCCACGGCTGAGAATTGACCGACGGTTTGCGGGGTGGTGACGAACCACTGGCCTTTGCAATCGCCGCCGGGAGCCTTTGCTACAATGCGCTCCACATTGAACATGCGGATCTGCGGGTAGTTGGCGGCGGCGGCTTCTGCCTCTGCGTTGGCTGCCTGACTCACGGTCCATTGCATGTTAGACTGGCCGGAGCAAATCCATACCTCCCCCACCAGTACGTCCTTCAGTGTAATGGTGTTTTTTCCTGCGACGGTAAGATCTGCGGGCTGTGCGTTCGCGGGGAGTGAGGCCAATTCAGTCTTCCACTTCCCTGCGCCATCCGCCTTGGTTTTGAGCGTTTGGCCCGCGAAGGTGACGGTCACTTCTTCACCCGCCGTTGCGGTGCCCCAGATGGGGACAGCGCGGCCTTGTTGGAGGACCATGTGGTCTGAGAAGATGACCGGCAAGGCTACATCTGCACGCAGCAGGGGAGTCAAAAGTGCTACCAACGAGAGGGAGAAAAGCGCGGTCTTCATGATGATTGGGGGATCTTGATAATTACGTCAGTTGCCTAGAGTTTCGGGGCTAGGATACTGGACGTAAACTCTGATCTTTCAACGATAAAGCGTCGCGGTTTGGGCTTGGAGGCACCTAACAGGTGGGACCTGAATGAAGTACTTTCGTCCCTGGGGATTTTACCGCCCGATGTAAACCGCCGCCAAAGGCGGAAGATCGATCTGCACCGACCAAGGTTGGCCCTGCCAAGCGTTTTGTTCCGCCAGGAGTGGTGTCGTGTTGACGACGTTGGTGCCGCCGTAGATGTCTGCGTCGGAGTTGAGCAGTTCACGATAGGTGCCAGCATCTGTGACTCCGACTCGATACCCTTTCCGTGTCACTGGCGTGGCATTGATGACGACATAAACTTTTTCGCCAGAAGGTTCGGTTCGCAGAAAGGCGAAGATACTGTTGTCGCCATCATTTGCATCCAACCACGTAAATCCGCCTGATTCATGATCCAAGGCGTGGAGGGCTGGGCGTGTGGTGTAGAGGTGATTCAGATCTCGCAGCAGCCGCTGCATGCCTGCGTGCTCTTCACCGAGGAAGACATGCCAGTCGAGGCTGCTATCGTGTTTCCACTCGCTCCATTGGGCAAATTCGCCGCCCATGAAAAGGAGTTTCTTACCAGGGTGGGCCCACATCCAGCTGTAGAACATGCGCAGGTTGGCAAACTTCTGCCAGCGGTCGCCTGGCATCTTGTTAATCAGAGATCCTTTTCCATGCACGACTTCGTCATGGCTGAGTACGAGAATGAAATTCTCGTCATAGGCATAGAGCATCGAGAACGTGGCCTTTCCATGATGGAACTTCCGATGGACGGGATCCTCCTCCATGTACTTGAGGCTGTCATTCATCCAACCCATGTTCCACTTGAAGCCAAACCCCAAACCACCCGCACTGACGGGCTTCGACACGCCGGGCCAGGCGGTGCTTTCTTCTGCGATGATGGTCGTGCCGACATGCTCCTCATAGCAGACGCGGTTCAGTTCCTTCATAAAGGCGATCGCCTCTAAGTTTTCGCGTCCACCGTGGACGTTCGGTAGCCATTGACCCTCCTTGCGTGAGTAGTCGAGATAAAGCATGGACGCCACGGCATCGACGCGAAGCCCATCGATGTGATATTCAGCCATCCAGAAGAGGGCGTTGGCGATGAGGAAGTTGCGCACTTCATTACGCCCATAGTTGAAAATTAGGGTGCCCCAGTCTTGATGCTCGCCTTGGCGCGGATCTTCATGTTCGTAAAGAGCGGTGCCGTCAAAGCGCGCGAGACCATGTGCGTCCTTGGGGAAGTGACCGGGTACCCAGTCGAGGATCACGCCGAGGCCATTCTGGTGACATTTGTCTACGAAGTAACGGAAATCGTCTGGATTCCCAAAGCGGCTAGTAGGCGCGTAGTAGCCGGTGACTTGGTAACCCCAAGACCCATCAAACGGATGCTCCGCCACGCCCATGAGCTCAACGTGGGTGAAGTTCAGACCTTTGACATAAGGGATGAGATCGTCCGCGAGTTCACGCCATGTCTGCCAGCGATTACCCTCCGTGGGCACACGCTTCCATGAGCCGGGGTGCACCTCGTAGATGCTCATTGGTTTATGATAAAGATCTGTCCTGGCACGTTGCTGGATCCACTCCTGATCCTGCCAGTGGTAGAGATTCAAATCAAAAACAAGGCTGGCGGTCTGCGTGCCGTGTTGCGAGAAGACGGCCATTGGATCACTCTTCACCAAGACCTGATTCTCAGGGGAGAGGATCTCGAATTTATAATGGTCGCCAGGGGCGACGAGAGGCAGAAAAATTTCCCAAATGCCGCCTTCGATGCGCAGTCGCATGGGGTGGACCCGGCCATCCCATTGGTTGAAGTCTCCGACGACACTGACGCGGCGTGCATTCGGTGCCCACACAGAGAATCGCGTGCCTTTGACGCCGTCAATCGTCATTGGGTGCGCACCCAGGCAATCATAGAGCCGTCGGTGGGTGCCCTCGCGGAAGTAGTACATGTCCTGCGATCCCAGCAGAGGCCCATAGGCATAGGGGTCAGCAGTTCGCCAGACGTTTCCTTCAAAGGAGGTGAATTCCCACTCGTAACCGCTCTCAGATTTTTCTGGTGGCAAAAACAATTCAAAGAGGCCGTGGTGATGGATGCGCTCGGTGTCTAGTGCAGTTCCATCCGGCAGGATGCAGCGGGCGTGGGCGGCGGCTGGCTGAAATCCCCTCACAATGGTGCGACCACCACCGACTGGTTGGCGACCAAGAAACGCAAAGGGGTCGCCATGGCGCGCTTCCAGGAGGGCCAGGACTTCCGCTTTAGAGGTGTGTGGGGAAATCATAGTGTTTCGATAGCGCTGGTTAGGAGAGGCTCAAGCCGTTCTTTGCAAAGTCGCGGCCAGGAGGACCCCTGCCAGACGTTTCTGCGGAGTCTTGAGGGCGCGTCAGATTGGATCCAATTTTGAAGCGATGCAGCGAGGGCTGCCGGATCGCCATTGGCTGGAAAAAAGGATGCCGCATCTCCCAGGACCTCGTGATGCACAGGCAGGTCGGAGCACCAGATAGGCAAGCGATGCAGCGCTGCTTCGAGCAGTGGCAGGCCAAAGCCCTCGCCCGTGCTAGGAAAGAAAAGGGCATCGCCGATGGCATAGAGGCTGCGCACATCTTCTTCGCTCAATGGACCACCGTCTTTTGCCAAAAATTGAACCTCGTCGTCGACGCCGAGTGCGGCAATCATGGCCTGCAATTCCGCAAAATACGCTGCGCCGTCTGCCTGATGAGGGTCAGGCGCACCAGTGATAGCGTAGCGAGCAGAAATTCCCAGGGCTTTGAGTTGTGCGGTGACATGAATTCCCATCTCCAAATTTTTGCGTCGCAGGATGCGTGCCGGATGCACGAGAATGACGTCGCTCTCCCACCAGTTTCCTTCCTCTGCGGCGGCGGTGATGCGATGGGAAAGGGCTAAAACCCGGGCCGGGTCAATACCGTTGGGAATGACGTGGACTTTTGCCGCATCAAGGCCCGTTGATCGCGCATAGTCCTGCCGTCGTGCCTCGGAAATCGCAATGTGAATGGCGTTGGGCGGTGGTGTGCACAGACGCTGAAATTCTGGAGCGCTCCAGTCCAGATGGGCGTAGTGCGGGTTCACCGCAGCAACATCGTGAACCCAGTTCATCCAGCGAATCTCAGGATGGGTTGCGGCGATGCGGTGCAGTTGTGCCGTCCATTCCAGGTTGAACGGCATCGTGAAGATATTGTGAACGAGTATGGCGTCAGGTTTTTGGAGAGCCGACGAGTCGTCGGCATTCCATAGCGCAAAACCGGCTTTCAGCTTTGCGCTGGCTGGATTGCTGGCGATGTATCCGCTCACAAACCTGAAGTGGTCGTCGCTGCGGATGAGGCGATCAAAATACCCGGGCATCCACACGGTGCCAGTCTGACGCAGTGCCGCATTGATGGCTTTTGCGGAACGCTCCTTCCAATTCTGCACAATCTTTTGAACGGGGAACCCATCGAAGAGGCGCACGAGGACGTGAACGTGGTTCGGCATCACGACGTAGCTGTGCAGTTGGTATCGTTGGCCGTTGAAAAAATGCAGCGCCATTTCGACTTCGGTGGCGCAGATTGTTTCTGCCAAAAGACACCTCCCAGCCCCCTGATCGAGCCACTCCTCCAAACGATCACCAAATCGAGCCTGGAACTCCTTCGCTTCTTCGTTTGTCCACGGCTTCGGATGTGCCTTCTCCCATATCTCGCGATCAGTATTCCAATTCCTCACTAGCTCTGCCGGTAGTGAATCTGCTAGACGCCATGTGATGAAACAAAAAGTGCTGTCCTGATGCCAGTGAGGAAGGCCGTGTCGGTGCTTATTGATTACGCGCGACGGATTGAGGTAGGGAGAGCCGACGACTCGTCGGCATTCCACAGCCCTCTCCAATTCCGCCATGCCCTCGAAGTCCACGATCTCCACCTCATGCCCCAGGCCCGCGAGGGCGGCAGCTTGGTCGGCGATGACTCTTTCCACCCCGCCGACGACGGGCGGTTTGGTATAGTGGACGAGGGCGATGCGCATGACGGCGCTCCTTAAACCACGATGTTCACGAGCTTGCCTGGCACCACGATGACCTTCTTTGGATGCTTGCCTTCCATGAACTCTCGGGCGCGTTCGCTGGCGAGCGCGAGGTTCTCGATTTCCTCTTTTGAGGCATCGCGGGAGACGGTGATGCGATCACGCAATTTCCCGTTTACCTGGATCACGATTTCGATTTCGTCTTCGATCAGCGCAGCGGGATCGTAGGCGGGCCAGGTCTGATCTGCCACGAACCCGTCCTGAGTCAGGGCTGGGAATTTCTGACGGATGAGGTCGTACAGTTCTTCGGCGGCGTGTGGGGCAAAGGGGCTGAGCACTCGCAGGAAGGTGACGATGGCGCGTGCCGGACGAACCTCTGCTTGAGTGAAGGCGTTGGTGCACACCATCATCTGCGCGATTGCCGTGTTGAAACTAAGCTTTTCAATGTCTTCGCCACATTTCTTGATGGTCTCGTGCAGGGCTTTGTTTAGCTTCTTGTCGGGCGGCACGTCTTGGAGCTGGGGGGAGTGGCTCCAATCGCCCTCCTGATTGGTTTCCATGACCAAGCGCCAGACACGGGCCAGAAAGCGATACACACCCTCTACGCCTTTCATGCTCCAGGGTTTCACCTGTTCCAGTGGTCCCATGAACATCTCATAGAGTCGCAGCGAGTCGGCACCGTATTCAGCGACGACGTCATCGGGGTTCACAACGTTGCCCCGGCTCTTCGACATTTTTTGGCCGTCTTCGCCCATGATCAGGCCTTGATTCACGAGGCGCTGAAAGGGCTCCGGTGTGCTGACGTAGCCGAGATCAAAGAGCACCTTATGCCAGAAGCGTGCATACAGTAGGTGCAGCACGGCGTGTTCTGTCCCGCCGACATACAAATCCACGCCACCTGGTTTGCCGCCGCCCATCCAGTAGCGCTCAGCCTCTTCGCCGACAAAGCGGTCGCTGTTTCTGGCATCGCAGTAGCGCAGGTAATACCAGCAGGAGCCAGCCCACTGCGGCATGGTGTTCAACTCGCGTGTGGCGGTCTCAGAATAGCGCACCCAATCCGTCGCCTTCGAGAGGGGCGGCTCGGGTGTGCCAGTGGGTTTGAAATCGGCGAGATCTGGTGGTAGCAGCGGCAGTTCGCTTTCGGGAATGCAGCGGTGCTTGCCTTCTTCCCAGACGATGGGGAAGGGTTCGCCCCAGTAGCGCTGGCGGCTGAAGAGCCAGTCGCGCAGCTTAAAATTGATGGTGCCTTTTCCGAGGCCTTTCGCTTCCAGCCATGCGGTGATTTTGGCTTTGGCTTCAGGGGTTGGCAGGCCGTCAAGGAAGCCTGAATTTACCGCAGTGCCAGCG